>NZ_JAOCDI010000021.1:0-92575 GCF_029840855.1 Pseudomonas sp. GD03862 | reverse complement strand
CGCTGTGGGAGCAACTGTCTTGCTCAATTTCTAAAAGCTGGCGCCTTCCCTGTGGGAGCGGGCTTGCCCGCGAACACGGGCGAAGCCCGTGCCATCCACCACGGTGTTGGCTTCGCGGGCAAGCCCGCTTGTGTCGCGATAGGGCCGCAAAGCGGCCCCAGTGGCTTACAAAGTGGTATTGCGCGTCTCTTTCAGGCACAGCACGGCAATCAGGCTGATCACCGCCGCCACCGACACATAACCCCCCACCCAGCTCAACCCCCCCATGCTCACCAGTTTCTGGGCAAAGAACGGTGCCGCCGAGGCGCCGACGATACCGCCCAGGTTATACGCCGCCGAGGCACCGGTATAGCGCACGTGGGTCGGGAACAGCTCTGGCAGCAATGCACCCATCGGCGCGAAGGTCACGCCCATCAGGAACAGCTCGATGGCCAGGAACAGCGCCACGCCCGCAGTCGATCCCGACGTCAGCAGTGGCTCCATGGTAAAGCCTGAAGCTATCGCCAGCAGGCCGCCGACGATCAGTACCGGCTTGCGCCCGTAACGGTCACTGAGCCAGGCCGACAACGGTGTGGCCAGTGCCATGAACACCACCGCGAAACACAGCAGGCCAAGGAACGTTTCGCGGCTGTAGCCCAGTGTGGTCACGCCGTAGCTCAGCGAGAACACCGTGGAAATGTAGAACAGCGCATAGCACACCACCATGGCCGCAGCGCCCAGCAGGGTTGGCAGCCAGTATTTGGAGAACAGGTCGACCACCGGCATTTTCACCCGCTCGTGGCGGGCAACGGCCTTGGCGAACACCGGGCTCTCTTCGAGCTTCAGGCGCACGTACAGGCCTACCAGTACCAGTGCGGCGCTGAGCAGGAACGGAATACGCCAGCCCCACTCGCGGAACTGCTCGTCGCTGAGCACCAGCGCCAGGGTCAGGAACAGGCCGTTGGCAGCCAGGAAGCCGATTGAAGGGCCCAACTGCGGGAACATGCCGAACCAGGCACGCTTGCCTTCCGGGGCGTTCTCGGTAGCCAGCAGGGCCGCGCCACCCCATTCGCCACCCAGGCCCAGGCCTTGGCCAAAACGCAGCAGGCAGAGAATGATCGGCGCCCACACGCCAATGCTGTCATAGCCCGGCAGCACGCCAATGGCGGTGGTGGATACGCCCATCAGCAGCAGCGAAGCGACCAGCGTCGACTTGCGACCGATACGGTCGCCAAAATGGCCGAACAACGCCGAGCCCAGTGGCCGGGCGAGAAAGGCGATACCGAAGGTGAGGAAGGCGGCCAGCATTTGCGCGGTGCCCGACCCGGAAGGGAAGAACACCGGGCCGATTACCAAGGCGGCGGCGGTGGCGTAGACGTAGAAATCGTAGAACTCGATGGCGGTGCCGATGAAGCTGGCAGTGGCTACCCGCGCAGGCGAGTTGACTGGCGCGGCAGGCGCTTGGGCATAAGTGCTGCTTGTCATTGAGGAGGTCCCTGACAGTCTGGTCCGGCTCCATGGGCTTGGCCCGCGACGGCATGCCCTGCAAAAGGGCGGGTACGGTTAAGCGGGCGCCGGAGCGTTTTATTGTGTGCGCCCGACTGACGATAGCCCAAGGGGGTACGGGCGGGGCGGGTACTGTTCGGGGGTGTTGACGCAGGACCGCAGGGCGTATCAGTGGAGCGGACTGGCCGTGGAGCGCCGGGTGCGGGTAGCAGGCGTGACGGCGGGGCTGGGTAAGCGTGACCCGAGTATAGCTATCGGGTCACGGTCCACACCAGTACCTTGCTGGCGCAATTGTCCTCTGTTTCAAGGATTTCCAGGCGATAGCGGCCTATCTTCAGGCAAACAGCGCTTTCCGGGATGCTTTCCAGCGCTTCGGTGACCAGTCCGTTGAGGGTTTTCGGCCCGCCGTCGCAGGGCAGGTGCCAGCTCAGGGTGCGGTTGATTTCGCGTAACGAAGCGGTGCCATCGATGACGAAGGTACCATCAGGTTGCGGGTGCACATGCGGGTTTTCCAGGCTTTGCTCGTCTTCGAACTCGCCGACGATCTCTTCGAGAATGTCTTCCAGGGTGACGATACCCAGTACTTCGCCGTACTCGTCCACCACCACGCCCAAGCGGCGCTGCTGCTTGTGGAAGTTCAACAACTGCATTTGCAGGGGTGTGCTTTCCGGTACGAAATAAGGTTCGTAGCAGGCGCTGTGCAGCGCTTCCAGGGTCAGCTCGGCCTTGGGTAGCAGGTGGCTGATCAGCTTGGTGTTGAGGATCGCTTCGACCTGGTTGATGTCGTTGTGGTAGACCGGCAGGCGGGTGTGGCGGCTGACGATCAGCTGCTCGACGATGCGTTCGATCGGCTCGTCGAGGTTGATGCCATCCACTTCGTTGCGCGGTACCAGGATGTCGTTGACAGTGATCTTGTCCAGTGACTGCAGGCCGTCGAGCAGACCCTGGCGAGGTGCTTCGTGCTGTTCATCCTCATCGAAGTCGTCGGCCTCCTGCGTGTGCAGGGCCACCGCTGTGGGCTGTGCCCGGAACGGGCGCAGAATCAGCTTGGCGGCGCCGTCCAGCAGGCAGGCCAGTGGCTGCAGCAGTGCGAGAGGCACTTTCAGCAGGCTGGCACCAAGGCTTACGAACGCCTGCGGGTTACGCCGGGCCAGGCGCCGCGGCAGGTACTCGGCAAACACCAGCAAGGCGAGGGTCGCGGCCAGGCCTGCCAGCCAGAAGCCGTGCTCGCCACTCTGTCGCTGGCCCACCAGGCAGGCCAGCCCCAGCACCAGCAGCTTGCCCAGGCTGGCGCACAGCACCAAGGCCTGGGCTGGCAGCACGGGATGGCCGTCTTCGCCGGCGCGCAGTGTGCCATTGAGCTGCAGGCGGGCAGCCTCCACGGCAGTGAACAGTGCTGACCACAAAAGGGCCAGTGCCAGAGTGCCGAATAGCGGTGCGTACGGCAGGGTGTCCATGGGCGGCCGTCAGATATGCAAGATGAATTCGCGAACCAGCTTGCTGCCGAAATAGGCCAGCATCAGCAGGCAGAAACCGCTCAGCGTCCAGCGGATGGCCATGTGGCCCCGCCAACCCAGGCGGGTGCGGCCCCACAGCAGCACGCTGAACACCACCCAGGCGACACAGGCCAGCAAGGTCTTGTGCGCCAGGTGCTGGGCGAACAGGTTGTCGAGGAACAGCCAGCCGGAGATCAGCGACAGCGACAGCAGGCACCAGCCGGCCCAGAGGAAGCCGAACAGCAGGCTTTCCATGGTTTGCAGTGGCGGGAAGTTGCGGATCAGCCCGGACGGGTGCTTGTTCTTCAGCTGGCGGTCCTGCAGCAGCAACAGCAGCGACTGGAACACCGCGATGGTGAACAGCCCGTAGGCCAGGATCGACAACAGGATGTGCGCAAGGATGCCGGGTTCTTCGTTGATCAGCGGTACCGTGCCGGGGGGGGCGAACTGGGCCAGCAGCGCGGTCACCGCACCCAGCGGGAACAGCAGCACCAGCAGGTTTTCCACGGGTATGCGCAGGCAGGCCAGCAGGGTCAGGGAAATGACCGCCACGGCGATCAGGCTGGCGGCGCTGAAGAAGTCCAGGCTCAGGCCCAGCGGGGTGATCAGCTGGAAGAACAGTGCACCGGCCTGGGCCAGGACTGCGATGGCACCCAGCAGGCCAAGCAGGCGCTTTTCGGCCTTGCGGCCCTGGGACAGGTATGAGCCCTGGTAGATGGCCGCCGCTATATATAGGCCGGCTGCGATCAGGTTGGGGATGAGGCTGGGTGAGGAGACCATAAGTCCTGGTTAGCGAGCCTTTAAAGAGACGGAGTTTGGCATAGATTCCGCTGATCAAGGAAGACTGAAGGCTTGTGTCGGGGCATTCGCGGGCACGCCCGCTCCCACAGGGATGGCGCAGGCCTGCAAGCAGTGAGGATCCTGTGGGAACGGGCGCGCCCGCGAAGAGGCCAGCACAGCCACCGAATATCTACCAAGGTGTGCGTCGCCGCTGCACTTCGCTATAATCGCCGCCTTGCTGTGCCCGGCGGGTGTGTGTTTCCCCCCTGGCACCTGACAAACCTCGGCTTTACTGGGCCTGAAAGGATCACCATGTTCGAAAACCTGACCGACCGCCTGTCACAGACGCTGCGCCATGTCACCGGCAAGGCCAAGCTGACCGAAGACAACATCAAGGACACGCTGCGCGAAGTGCGCATGGCGCTGCTCGAGGCCGACGTTGCCCTGCCGGTAGTCAAGGATTTCGTCAACAGCGTCAAGGATCGTGCGGTCGGGACCGAGGTGTCGCGCAGCCTGACTCCGGGCCAGGCCTTCGTGAAGATCGTCCAGGCCGAGCTGGAAAGCCTGATGGGCGCGGCCAACGAAGACCTCGCACTGAACGCCGCCCCGCCTGCCGTCGTGCTGATGGCGGGCCTGCAAGGCGCCGGTAAGACCACCACCGCCGGCAAGCTGGCGCGCTTTCTTAAAGAGCGCAAGAAAAAGAGCGTGATGGTGGTGTCTGCCGACGTCTATCGTCCGGCGGCGATCAAGCAGTTGGAAACACTGGCCAACGATATCGGCGTCACCTTCTTCCCGTCCGATATCAGCCAGAAGCCGGTGGCCATCGCCGAAGCCGCCATCCGTGAAGCCAAGCTGAAGTTCATCGACGTGGTCATCGTCGACACCGCCGGCCGTCTGCACATCGACGCCGACATGATGGACGAGATCAAGGCGCTGCACGCTGCCGTCAAACCGATCGAGACGCTGTTCGTGGTCGACGCCATGACCGGCCAGGACGCTGCCAACACCGCCAAAGCCTTTGGCGAGGCGCTGCCGCTGACCGGTGTGGTGCTGACCAAGGTTGACGGTGACGCCCGTGGCGGTGCTGCACTGTCGGTACGTGCAATCACCGGCAAACCGATCAAGTTCATCGGTATGGGTGAGAAGACCGAGGCCCTCGAGCCGTTCCACCCCGACCGCGTCGCTTCGCGCATCCTCGGCATGGGCGACGTGCTCAGCCTGATCGAGCAGGCTGAGCAGACCATCGACAAGGCCAAGGCCGACAAGCTGGCCAAGAAGCTGAAGAAGGGCAAGGGCTTCGACCTCGAAGACTTCCGTGACCAGCTGCAGCAAATGAAGAACATGGGCGGCCTCGGCGGCCTGATGGACAAGCTGCCAAGCATCGGCGGGGTCAACCTGTCGCAAATGGGCAACGCCCAGGGCGCGGCCGAAAAGCAGTTCAAGCAGATGGAAGCGATCATCAACTCCATGACCCCGGCCGAGCGTCGCGACCCTGACCTGATCAGCGGTTCGCGCAAGCGCCGTATTGCGTTGGGGTCCGGTACCCAGGTGCAGGACATCGGCCGGCTGATCAAGCAGCACAAGCAGATGCAGAAGATGATGAAGAAGTTCTCTGCCAAAGGCGGCATGGCCAAGATGATGCGCGGCCTCGGTGGGATGCTGCCAGGTGGCGGCATGCCAAAGCTGTAACCCCTGATCCGGGTGCCTGCCTTTTGTCGGGCAGGCGCCCAGAACCCCCGCTGTAGCGGGGCAACAGCCGCGAATTTCGCGGCGCAACCGGCAAATCTGGACGGCAGGGCGAGGCCTTGCCGAAAAAGTCATTTGCAAATGTCCGTGTATTCCCCGAGAATATGCGGCCTTTTGGGCACCCGTGTGCCTATTTGGCATTCAGATTTGCAGTACCAGCTGCTGTATCAACTGCAGCACCGACTATAGGAACGATGTTCACATGGTAACCATTCGTCTGGCCCGTGGCGGCTCGAAAAAGCGCCCATTCTACCACCTGACCGTGACCAACTCGCGTAACGCCCGTGACGGCCGTTTCGTTGAGCGCGTAGGTTTCTTCAACCCAATCGCTGCTGGCGCCGAAGTTAAGCTGTCGGTCAACCAAGAGCGCGTCACCTACTGGCTGAGCCAGGGTGCACAGCCGTCTGAGCGTGTTGCTCAGCTGCTGAAGGAAGCTGCCAAGGCCGCTGCCTGAATAGTATGAACGCGACGCCAGAAAAGGCTGACGACCTCATCGTCGTTGGCAAGATTTTTTCGGTTCACGGCGTTCGCGGCGAGGTGAAGGTGTATTCCTTTACCGATCCGATTGAAAACCTGTTGGATTATCCACGCTGGACGCTTCGGCACGAAGGCAAGGTAAAGCAGGTCGAGCTGGTCAGCGGTCGTGGCTCCCAAAAGGGCCTGGTCGTGAAGCTGAAAGGTCTCGACGATCGCGATGAAGCCCGTCTTCTGAGCGGTTACGAAATCTGCATCCCGCGGAGCCTTTTGCCCAACCTGGCTGCCGACGAGTACTACTGGTACCAGTTGGTAGGTCTGAAGGTCATCAACCAGGACGAACAACTGTTCGGCAAGGTCGATCACCTGTTGGAGACCGGTGCGAACGATGTAATGGTGGTCAAGCCCTGCGCAGGCAGCCTGGATGATCGCGAGCGTCTGTTGCCCTATACGGAGCAATGTGTGCTGGCAATCGACCTCGAAGCAGGCGTGATGCGGGTCGAATGGGACGCGGACTTCTAAACGATGGGTAACCTTCGCGTAGACGTCATCACGTTGTTCCCCGAGATGTTCTCGGCCATCACGGAGTACGGCATTACCAGCCGCGCGGTGAAACAAGGGTTGCTTCAGGTGACTTGCTGGAACCCGCGGGACTACACCACAGATCGTCACCACACGGTAGATGATCGGCCGTTTGGCGGTGGTCCGGGCATGGTGATGAAAATCAAGCCTCTGGAAGACGCCCTGGTTAGCGCCAGGCAGGCGACCGGAGCAGCGGCGAAGGTGATCTACCTTTCGCCACAAGGCCGCAAGCTGACTCAGCAGGCGGTCAAAGGCCTGGCCGAACAGGAATCGTTGATCCTGATCGCCGGTCGTTATGAAGGCATCGACGAGCGCTTTATCGAGGCTCATGTCGATGAGGAGTGGTCGATTGGCGACTATGTGCTTTCCGGTGGCGAGCTGCCGGCCATGGTACTGATCGATGCGGTTACGCGACTGCTGCCCGGAGCTTTAGGGCATGTGGACTCGGCGGAAGAAGATTCCTTCACCGACGGTCTGCTCGATTGCCCGCACTACACCCGGCCTGAGGTGTATGCGGATCAGCGTGTTCCCGACGTGTTGCTAAGTGGCAACCATGCACATATCCGGCGTTGGAGGATGAAGCAGTCCCTTGGTAGGACCTTCGAACGACGCGCCGATCTTCTGGAAAGTCGCTCGCTTTCTGGAGAAGAGAAGAAGCTGCTCGAGGAATATCTCCGCGAGCGGGACGATAGTTAAACGTATCGATGGTGGATCGCGTATCCATCTTAGGAGCACAGCATGACCAACAAGATCATCCAGCAGCTCGAAGCCGAGCAGATGAGCAAGGAAATCCCGACCTTCGCACCAGGCGACACCGTTGTCGTTCAGGTTAAAGTGAAGGAAGGTGAGCGTTCCCGTCTGCAGGCGTTCGAAGGCGTTGTTATCGCCAAGCGTAACCGCGGTCTGAACAGCGCCTTCACCGTGCGCAAGATCTCCAGCGGCGTTGGCGTAGAGCGTACCTTCCAGACCTACAGCCCGCAAATCGACAGCCTGGCCGTGAAACGTCGTGGTGACGTGCGTAAAGCCAAGCTGTACTACCTGCGCGACCTGTCCGGCAAAGCCGCTCGCATCAAGGAAAAACTGTCCTGAGTGCAGTTTGCCCGGTGGCCGAGGCCGCCTAGCGAGAAAAAAGCAGCCTTCGGGCTGCTTTTTTGCGTTTTGAAACCCCGAAAATGTGATTGCCATGACGACCCGAGACCAGGAAATCCAGCGCCGCACCGAACTGTCGGTGACCCGCGTGACCAAGGCGGTGTTCCCCAATACCACCAACCACCACAACACCCTGTTCGGCGGCACCGCCCTGGCCTGGATGGACGAAGTGTCGTTCATCGCTGCCACGCGTTTTTGCCGCCTGCCGTTGGTGACCGTGTCTACCGACCGCATCGATTTCAAGCACCCGATTCCGGCGGGCTCGATCGTCGAGCTGGTGGGGACGGTGATCAAGGTTGGCAATACCAGCCTGCAGGTGCAGGTGGATGTGTTTGTCGAGAACATGTACCTGGATGGCCGTGACCGGGCGATCCATGGGGTGTTCAGCTTCGTCGCCATCGACGAGGACAAGCGCCCGGTGCCCGTGCTGCCAGGCACCTGAGCATTACGGTTGCGCTGCTGGCTCGATCAATGCCACCAAGGTCCAGCCAGGTTGTGGCTGCAGCGGGTTATCAGGGCTGGCTACATGGACCCAGCCATGGCCATCGCGCGCGAACAGCAAGTTTGCCCGTTCGCCATGCAGTGCCTGGTAGGCATCCCAGCCAAAGCCTTCGGTCAGGTTGGTGCTATACAGCTCGGCGCCTTGATGCAGACGGTTGGCCAGTTGCAGGTAGGTCATCGGCTTGGCCCCCAATAGATGCCCACGGTGTTCTTCGGCCGCCCGATGCTTGTCGCTACGTTGTTTCTCCAGGCCACTGGCTAGCACGAACAGCCGGCTGTGGCCGAAATCATGACGGAACCTGGCGCAGGCCAGGGCATTGATTTCGCCGGCGGGAGAGAGGCCCAGCAAGTGCCCGAGGCCGACCAGGTCCAGATGGGCGTCGGCATGCTGCGAGGCCGGGTTGCCAAAGTAGGTCGTGAGCCCGTCCATGCGTGCGGCGCGGATGTTTTCCCAGCTGGAGTCCGTCAGCAAAACCCGGCAGCCCAATTGTTGAAGGGCTTTGGCGATGGCCCGGGCCGGTTCGTTGGCACCGACGATGAGAAACCCGCTGGGTGCCGGTTCGGCGACCTTGAGCAAGCGTGCCAGCGGCCTGGCCGTGGCGCTTTGCAGTACCACCGTGCCAATGATTACCGCGAAGGTCAACGGTACCAGCAGCAAGGCATCCTGGTGGCCGGCCTGGTGCAGGCGGATGGCAAAAATGGCTGAAACGGCCGCCGCGACGATGCCGCGTGGCGCAATCCAGGCCAGCAGCGCGCGCTCCCGCCAGTTGAGTGTCGAGCCCAGTGTGGCCAGCCAGACGTTGAGCGGGCGTGCCAGCAGCTGGATCACCAGCAACAATGCCAGCACAGCAGGGCCAAGGCCTAGCAGGGCATGCAGGTCAAGGCGTGCAGCCAGCAGAATGAACAGGCCGGAAATCAGCAGGACACTGAGGTTTTCCTTGAAGTGCAGGATCTGCCGCACATCAACCCCGCGCATGTTGGCCAGCCACATGCCCATCACGGTCACGGCAAGCAGCCCGGACTCGTGCATGATCTGGTTGGCGGCGATGAAAATGCCCAGTACCGCCGCCAGTGACGCGAGGTTGTGCAGATATTCTGGTAGCCACTGTTCGCGCATGATTTGCCCCAGTACCCAGCCCCCTGCCGCGCCCAGGGCGGTACCGCAGAAGATCACACCGGCAAAAGTGATAAGGCTCTGGCTCAGGCCGTTACCCTCGGCGCTGGCGATGATGAAGCTGTATACCACCACGGCGAGCAGCGCGCCGATGGGGTCGATCATGATCCCTTCCCAGCGCAGGATGTTCGCGATCGCAGACTTTGGCCGCACCACGCGCAGCATCGGCACGATCACCGTGGGGCCGGTCACCAGCGTCAGGGTGCCGAAAAGAATCGCCAGCGGCCAGTCGAACCCGAGCAGCCAGTGGGTTGCCAGTGCAATCACCAGCCAGGTGACCAGTGCACCCACCGTGACCAGGCGATGCACCACGCTGCCGATCTCGCGCCACTGCGACAGGTGCAGGGTCAGGCTGCCTTCGAACAGAATCAGCGCTACCGCCAGCGACACCAGCGGCATCAGCAATGGGCCGAACAGCGCCTCGGGATCGAGCCATCCCAGCGCTGGGCCGGCAAGGATCCCGGCCAACAACAGAAACAGAATTGCCGGCAGCTTCAGGCGCCAGGCCAGCCACTGGCAGGCGAGCGCTGCTGCGCCGATGCCGCCCACACTCAGAAGGATCTGCTGTTCGCTCATGCGGGCTCCCTATGCCGACGTTGTTATGAAAGACTAAGCGCCATTTCGTCGTTTGCCACCGAGATTTCATGCCCGCCCTCGACCACCCCCTGATCGACCAGTTCCTTGACGCCCTATGGCTGGAAAAAGGCCTGTCCGACAACACCCGCGTGTCCTACCGCAGCGACCTGGCCCTGTTCAATGGCTGGCTGCAGGAGCATTCGGTATCGCTGCCAGACGCCGGCCGCGACCTGATCCTCGATCACCTGGCCTGGCGCCTGGATCAGGGCTACAAGCCACGTTCCACGGCGCGTTTCCTCTCCGGTCTGCGCGGCTTTTTCCGTTACCTGCTGCGGGAAAAGCTGGTGGCCGTCGACCCGACCCTGCAGGTCGACATGCCGCAATTGGGCAAGCCGCTACCCAAGTCGCTGTCCGAAGCCGACGTCGAAGCCCTGTTGCAGGCTCCGGACCTGGGCGAAGCCATTGGCCAACGCGACCGTGCCATGCTCGAAGTGCTCTACGCGTGCGGCCTTCGGGTTACCGAACTGGTCAGCCTGACCCTCGACCAGGTCAACCTGCGCCAGGGTGTGCTGCGGGTGATGGGCAAGGGCAGCAAGGAACGCCTGGTGCCCATGGGTGAAGAGGCGGTGGTGTGGTTGGAGCGCTACCAGCGCGATGGTCGCGCCGAACTGCTCAATGGCCGTCCCAGCGACGTGCTGTTCCCCAGTCAGCGCGGCGAGCAGATGACGCGCCAGACCTTCTGGCACCGTATCAAACACCACGCACGGGTTGCCGGCATCGACAAGCCGCTGTCGCCGCACACCCTGCGGCATGCCTTCGCCACCCACCTGCTCAACCACGGTGCCGACTTGCGGGTGGTGCAGATGCTGCTGGGCCACAGTGACCTGTCGACCACGCAGATCTATACCCACGTCGCCAAGGCCCGCCTGCAGCAGTTGCACGCCCAGCACCACCCGCGTGGATGAATGTTTTTCATGTTCCGCCGACCGGTCCTTGCGACCCCCTTCACGGGCAGCGTGATGTGGTAGGCTTGAGCGGTTTGCACCAAGGGCCGCACGGTCACCGCGTATTTTCCGCAGGTGGCGCCCTCCGGCCCCTGTCCGCCTTCAGGAGTTCCCATGCGCGTGACCCAGTTTTTCGCCGCCGCCGCGTTGGCGCTGGCCAGTACCTTTGCCGTTGCCGCGGCAACCGATAGCAACGCCGGTGCCGAGCAGGCCATCCGTAAATCGTTGCAGAACCTCGAACTGGAAGTGCCTGTGGAAAGCGTGGCCAGCAGCCCGCTCAACGGCCTCTATGAAGTCAAGCTGCAGGGCGGCCGCGTGCTGTACGCCAGCGCTGACGGCCAGTTCGTGATGCAGGGCTATCTGTTCCAGATCCAGGACGGCAAGCCGGTCAACCTCACCGAAAAAACCGAACGCCAAGGTATCGCCAAGCTCATCAACGGCATTCCAGCCGGCGAGATGGTGGTTTATCCTGCCAAAGGCGAGACCAAGTCGCACATCACCGTGTTCACCGACACTACCTGCCCGTACTGCCACAAGCTGCACGCCGAAGTGCCCGAGTTGAACCGTCGCGGTATCGAAGTGCGCTATGTCGCCTTCCCGCGCCAGGGCCTCGGTTCGGCGGGTGACCAGCAGTTGCAGGCGGTATGGTGCTCCAGCGACCGCCGTGGGGCGATGGACAAAATGGTCGAAGGTGAAGAAATCAAGGCCGCCAAGTGCACCAACCCGGTCAGCAAGCAGTTCCAGCTGGGTCAGTCGATCGGTGTCAACGGCACGCCGGCCATTGTTCTTGAAAGCGGCCAGGTCATTCCGGGCTACCAGCCGGCACCGCAGGTCGCCAAGCTGGCACTTGCCAAGTAATCCAGTTCAGTACGCCGTCGTCATGGGGTGACGGCAAGTTTCACGGTCGGCAAACGTGTCGGCCGTTCAATGGGGAGTTCACAGTGAAACCGGTCAAAGTAGGCATCTGTGGGTTGGGGACCGTCGGTGGCGGAACCTTCAATGTACTTCAGCGCAACGCCGAGGAGATTGCCCGCCGTGCCGGGCGCGGTATTGAAGTGGCACAGATCGCCATGCGCTCGCAGAACCCGAACTGCCAGATTACCGGTACCCCCATTACCGCTGACGTGTTCGAAGTTGCAAGCAACCCGGAGATCGACATTGTCATCGAGCTGATCGGTGGCTATACCATCGCCCGCGACCTGGTGCTGAAGGCCATCGAAAACGGTAAGCACGTGGTCACTGCCAACAAGGCGCTGATTGCCGTGCACGGCAACGAAATCTTCGCCAAGGCCCGCGAGAAGGGCGTGATTGTCGCGTTCGAGGCGGCCGTAGCCGGTGGCATCCCGGTGATCAAGGCCATCCGCGAAGGCCTGTCGGCCAACCGCATCAACTGGCTGGCTGGCATCATCAACGGCACCGGTAACTTCATCCTCACCGAAATGCGTGAGAAGGGCCGTGCCTTCCCGGACGTGCTGGCCGAAGCTCAGGCGCTGGGCTACGCCGAAGCCGACCCGACCTTTGACGTAGAAGGCATTGACGCTGCGCACAAGCTGACGATCCTGGCGTCCATCGCGTTCGGTATCCCGCTGCAGTTCGACAAGGCCTACACCGAAGGTATCACCCAGCTGACAACGGCAGACGTGAACTACGCCGAGGCCTTGGGCTACCGCATCAAGCACCTGGGTGTGGCGCGTCGCACCGCCGAAGGTATCGAGCTGCGCGTGCACCCGACGCTGATCCCGGCCGACCGTCTGATCGCCAACGTCAACGGCGTGATGAACGCTGTCATGGTCAACGGTGATGCTGCCGGCTCCACCCTGTACTACGGTGCCGGCGCGGGTATGGAGCCTACCGCTTCGTCAGTGGTCGGCGACCTGGTCGACGTGGTCCGTGCCATGACCTCCGACCCGGAAAACCGTGTGCCGCACCTGGCCTTCCAGCCAGACTCGCTGTCGGCCCACCCGATCCTGCCGATCGAAGCCTGCGAAAGCGCCTACTACCTGCGCATCCAGGCCAAGGATCACCCGGGCGTACTGGCCCAGGTCGCCAGCATCCTTTCGGAGCGCGGTATCAACATCGAGTCGATCATGCAGAAGGAAGCCGAGGAACAGGATGGCCTGGTGCCAATGATCCTGGTGACCCATGGCGTGGTCGAGCAGCGTATCAATGACGCCATCGTCGCCCTGGAAGCCCTGCAGGACGTGGTCGGCAAGGTTGTGCGCATTCGCGTCGAGCAGCTCAACTAACAAATATTGCCGACGGGCCGCCCGCGCGGCCCCGGCCCCAGCATCGAAGGTTTGCACCCATGCGCTATATCAGTACCCGCGGCCAGGCACCGGCCCTGAATTTCGAAGACGTGCTGCTGGCTGGCCTGGCCAGCGACGGCGGCCTCTACGTGCCGGAAAACCTGCCACGCTTCACCCAGGAAGAAATCGCCTCGTGGGCCGGCTTGCCCTACCACGAGCTGGCCTTCCGCGTGATGCGCCCGTTCGTCGAAGGCAGCATCGCCGACGCCGACTTCAAGAAGATCCTCGAAGAAACCTACGGCGAGTTCGCCCACGCTGCGGTCGCCCCGTTGCGTCAGCTGAACAGCAACGAGTGGGTGCTGGAGCTGTTCCACGGCCCGACCCTGGCGTTCAAGGACTTTGCCCTGCAGTTGCTCGGTCGCCTGCTTGACCATGTGCTGGCCAAGCGCAACGAGCGCGTGGTCATCATCGGTGCCACCAGCGGTGATACCGGTTCTGCCGCGATCGAAGGCTGCCGCCGTTGCGACAACGTCGACATCTTCATCCTGCACCCGCACCAGCGTGTGTCTGAAGTGCAGCGCCGCCAGATGACTACCATCTTTGGCGACAACATCCACAACATCGCCATCGAAGGCAACTTCGACGATTGCCAGGAAATGGTCAAGGCCAGTTTCGCCGACCAGTCGTTCCTCAAGGGCACCCGCCTGGTCGCCGTCAACTCGATCAACTGGGCGCGGATCATGGCCCAGATCGTCTACTACTTCCATGCAGCCCTGCAGCTGGGTGGCCCGGCGCGCTCGGTGGCGTTCTCGGTACCGACCGGCAACTTCGGCGACATCTTCGCCGGCTACCTGGCGCGCAACATGGGCCTGCCGGTCAGCCAATTGATCGTCGCCACCAACCGCAACGACATCCTGCACCGCTTCATGAGCGGCAACCAGTACGTCAAGGAAACCCTGCACGCGACCCTGTCGCCGTCGATGGACATCATGGTCTCGTCCAACTTCGAGCGCCTGCTGTTCGACCTGCATGGCCGCAACGGTGGTGCGATTGCCGAGCTGATGGCCAACTTCAAGCAAGGTGGCGGCTTCAGCGTCGAGCAAGACCGCTGGACCGAAGCCCGCAAACTGTTCGACTCGCTGGCTGTCAGCGACGAGCAAACCTGCGAGACCATCGCAGAAGTGTTCGCCGCCACCGGTGAAGTGCTCGACCCGCATACCGCAATCGGCGTCAAGGCTGCCCGCGAGTGCCGCCGTAGCCTGGACACGCCAATGGTGGTGCTGGGTACCGCGCACCCGGTCAAGTTCCCGGAAGCGGTGGAGAAGGCCGGTGTGGGCAAGGCGCTGGAGCTACCCGCGCACCTCAGCGACCTGTTCAGCCGTGAAGAGCGTTGCACTGTACTGGCCAACGACCTGAAGGCTGTACAGGGCTTTGTCAGCCAGCACGGCAACCGCGGCAAGCCGCTGTAATTGCATGGCGTTTGGGGCTGCAGAGCAGCCCCAACGTCTCAGCCTTTTCCCTCAGGTCTATCAGAAACATCCTATTCGGTCCGCCGAGCACCCCGCATAAATTAGCCGGTCCTCCCAACAGGAGCGGCTCATGCACCAGCCCTATGTGTTGATCCACCAGGCTCGCCCGTCCCACCAGATCCTCTTGCACCAGGCGCTTAACGGCCAAGGCGTCTTCAACGTGCGCATCAGCGAGAGCATCGCTGACCTCGACGCCTGCCTCTGTGCTGAGCGTCGCCCCGACCTGCTGATCCTCGACCACGCCATGCCAGCCCGGGCCGGCCTTGCTCTGTTCGCCCAGCCGCAGCGAGCGCGCGCATTGCTGTTCGTCGGCCAGCCTGCCCCAACGCGTCAAAACCTTGCCCAAGAGGCCAGGAAGCGCGGCATGTGGGTGCTCGACGAGTTGCCCTGGCCGCTGTCGATGCCACGCCTGCAGCAGGCCTTGCAAACACTGCAGGTGCGCCCAGGGAGGCGTATTCAAACTGTCATGCCAGCCCCGCATGCTCACTGAAGCGGGCGCGGTTTGACGAACTTTCTGCGGCGCCTGCTGGTCAGTTACTTTAGGTCCCACCACGCAGCGAGTGATCCGGATGGAAAGAATCTGCAGCCTGCTCAACGAAGCCCTGACGCCCTATCAGACCCACCTCGGCATCGCCGATCCCAGTGGTAATCGCCAACTGACCGTTCACGACCCTCTCTCAGGTATTACCTTGCGGCGCACGGTTAGCGAGCGCCAATTGCAGGAGCAACGCCTGCTGATCGACCTCGTGGACGGCCTGCACCGAGACCTGCAGATAGCTGAGGGGCGGTTGCAGCCGTGTGTCATCGCAGCATTGCAGCATCGCCAGCAACCGCAGGGAACCTTTGCCTGAGTGGTTTATCAGACAGTGTAAGGGCAGCCAGCCAGTGCTTTGCTCCGGCGCTGGCAAGGCCGTCACGGGAAGTCCTCAAGGGCTTTCGCTTGACCCCGGGCGTCTTCCCCAGCGCCTGGGGTTTCTTTTTCTGGGCAGGCACGTATCCCTCGGCTGCTCCTGCAACGACCGTGCAGACCGGTTAGGCTTATTTGTCCTCAAAGAAACGCCGGCTTTCCTCCAGATAGTCCTCCCGCAATGCCAGGTCCAGCCAGCGGGCATACAACCCTGGCAACACATCCCGGCGCAGGGTGGGCAGCAACTGGTCGATGTGGGCAACTGCCGCACGCCCCAATTCGCTGTCTGAACAGCCCACATGCAGAAACTGGTAGCGATTCACGCCCTGTACAGTATGAAACTGGTAGTCAGCCAGTGACCCGCCCTGTTGTTGGATCAGGTAGCGCACTTCAGGCCAGTAGCCGAGCACCAGGCGCAGGCGCCCCAACTGCTGCATCTGCAGCAGGTTGGCGGTGGCCTCGTTGCCGTAGTGGCGGCTGAGCGCGCTGTCGGGTAACTGGCGCAAGATGCTGTCAATCTGCGTGCCGTAGCTGCGTTCCGCGACAATCCCAAGCTTTAGCGGGGCCTTGCTCAGCAGGCCATGCAAGTCCACCTGCTGGCCGTCGAGGTAGGGTGCCACCAGCGCCTGGTTTTCCTTGCGCAACACCAGGCCGCCGCTGAGCACGCCCAGCGATGGAACAGAAAAATGCACATATTTGGCCCGTTCCGGTGTCCACAGCAGGGTTGGGTCGCAGGTGAAGGTGTCACGGTCTTGCAGCATCTGCAGGCTGCGGGCGCGGTTGACCCGCACGATGCTGTGTTCGTACTCGGGCATTTGCCTTATCAGCAGCGGTAACAACTGGTCGATGACCCCCCGGCCTTCTTCCGGGCCATCAAAAATGGTGAACGGTGGCAGGTCGCGTACCAGCCAGAAGAGGTGCTCCTTGGCATGTGCGGGCTGCAACAGCAACGCAGGTAGCAGCCCGCAGAGCAGGACCAGGTGGCGTAGGCAGCGGGGCGCGCACATGGAACCGGTCAGCGCCAGGATCAGACCGTGCCCGCTGCGCGCAGGCTGGCGATGGCCGCTGCGTCGTAGCCCAGGCTGCCGAGCAGCGCCTCGGTATGCTCGCCCAAGGCCGGGCCGACCCATTCGCTAGAGCCGGGAGTCTCCGACAGCTTGGGCACGATGCCGGGCATGTGGAATGGCTTGCCATCCGGCAACTTGGCCTGCAGGAACATCTCGCGTGCCAGGTACTGGGGGTCGTTGAACATGTCTTCGGCCGAATAGATACGGCTGGCCGGCACTTCGGCAGTGGTCAGCACCTGCATCAGTTGCTCCAGTGGCAAGCTGTTGGCCCAGCGGTCGATTACCCCATACAACTCGTCACGACGCAGGTCGCGGCCGTCGTTGCTGGCCAGGGTCGGGTCGTTGGCGAGGTCATCGCGACCGATGGCCTGCATGAAGCGCTTGAAGATCGCATCACCGTTGGCGCCGATCTGTACATGCTTGCCGTCGGCGCTTGTGTGGATGGAGGAGGGCGTGATGCCTGGCATGATGTTGCCGGTGCGTTCGCGGATGAAACCGAACACATCGAATTCCGGGACCATGCTCTCCATCATGGCAAAGATCGCCTCGTACAGGGCCACGTCCACCACCTGGCCCTGGCCGCCATTGACTTCCCGGTGGCGCAGCGCCATCAGCGCGCCGATCACCCCCCACAGGGCGGCAATCGAGTCACCGATGGAAATCCCCGTGCGCACTGGCGGGCGGTCATCGAAACCGGTGATGTAGCGCAGGCCGCCCATCGACTCGCCTACGGCACCGAAGCCTGGCTGGTCTTTCATCGGCCCGGTCTGGCCAAAGCCCGACAGGCGCACCATCACCAGGCGCGGGTTCAGCGCATGCAGCACATCCCACCCCAAACCGAGTTTTTCCAGCACGCCCGGGCGAAAGTTTTCGATCAGGATGTCGGCCTCGGCCAGCAGGCGCTTGAGGATATCGCGGCCCTCGGGGTGCTTGAGGTTGAGGGTGAGCGACTGCTTGTTGCGGGCCTGCACGAACCACCACAGCGAGGTGCCCTCGTACAGCTTGCGCCACTTGCGCAGCGGGTCGCCGCCATCGGGCGATTCGACCTTGACCACTTCGGCGCCGAACTCGGCACAGATACGCGAGGCGAACGGCCCTGCGATCAGGGTACCGAGTTCGACAACTTTAAGGCCGGCGAGGGGTTTGCTGGGCGTCGACATGGGGTGTCCGTGGCAGTTGGGCAGAGCCGTGGTTTTATCACACGTCGGTTTCGCCGGGTACTGCTGCGGGGCATGGAAGGTGCGGATGGGTTAAACTGTGCCACTTTCTTTTGCACGAAGCCCGTCGACCATGGCCCAGCCGTCCACCACCTACAAGTTCGAATTGAATCTCACCGACCTTGATCGCAACGTCTACGAAAGCGTCAAACAGACTATCGCTCGGCACCCTTCGGAAACCGAAGAGCGCATGGCCGTTCGTTTGTTGGCGTACGCGCTCTGGTACAACGAGAACTTGTCGTTTGGCCGCGGCCTGTCGGATGTCGATGAGCCAGCGTTGTGGGAAAAGAGCCTGGACGATCGCGTGCTGCACTGGATTGAAGTTGGCCAGCCCGATGCCGATCGCCTGACCTGGTGCTCGCGCCGTACCGAACGCACCAGCTTGCTGGCTTACGGCAGCCTGCGAGTGTGGGAGGGTAAAGTGGTGAGCGCGGTCAAGAACCTGAAAAACCTGAGCATTGCCGCTGTGCCGCAAGAGGTGCTGGAAACCCTGGCGACCGACATGCCGCGTAGCATCAAGTGGGACGTGATGATCAGTGAAGGCACGGTATTCGTGACTGACGACCGTGGCCAGCATGAAGTACAACTGCAGTGGCTGCTCGGTGAGCGTGGTTGAAGCAACCCATGCGTATCGAACCTCGCCCGCTGCCGCCGACCCTGCCATTTCTGGGTAACCTGCCACCCTTGCTGACCCGCCTTTACGCCGCGCGCGGCGTGCAGAGCGAGGCCGAGCTGGACAAAAGCCTGGCACGCCTGCTGCCGTACCAGCAGCTCAAGGGCATCGAGGCCGGTGTGGACCTGCTGGTCGAAGCCATCGACCAGCGCCAGCGCATCCTCATCGTCGGCGACTTCGATGCCGACGGTGCCACCGCCAGCACCGTCGGGGTGCTGGGCCTGCGCCTGCTGGGTGCGGCCCATGTCGATTACCTGGTACCCAACCGCTTCGAGTATGGCTACGGCCTGACCCCGGAAATCGTCGAGGTGGCGCTGCAGCGCCAGCCGCAGTTGCTGATTACCGTGGACAACGGCATTTCCAGTGTTGATGGGGTGGCAGCCGCCAAGGCCGCCGGGCTCAAGGTGCTGGTCACCGACCATCACCTGCCGGGCGCGCAGTTACCCGACGCTGATGCCATCATCAACCCTAACCAGCCGGGCTGCAGCTTTCCGAGCAAGTCACTGGCCGGGGTAGGGGTGATCTTCTATGTGTTGATGGCCCTGCGCGCTCGCTTGCGCAGCCTTGGGCGCTACGAGGCGCAGCCACAGCCGAACATTGGCGAGCTGCTCGATCTGGTGGCGCTGGGCAGTGTTGCTGACGTGGTGCCGCTGGATGCCAACAACCGCATCCTGGTGCACCAAGGCCTCGAGCGCATCCGCGCCGGCCGAGCCCGACCGGGGCTGAAGGCCATTCTCGAAGTGGCCCGCCGTGATCACCGGCGCATCACCTCGACCGACCTCGGTTTCATCCTCGGCCCGCGGTTGAACGCCGCAGGGCGGCTGGACGACATGAGCCTGGGTATCGAATGCCTGCTGTGCGAAGACGCGGCGCTGGCCCAGGACATGGCCCAGCAGCTGGACGACCTGAACCAGGACCGCAAGTCCATCGAGCAGGGCATGCAGCGCGAAGCCCTGGCCCAACTCAAGGACCTGCCGGTCGAGTCGATGCCGTATGGGTTGTGCCTGTTCGATGCCGACTGGCACCAGGGCGTGATCGGTATTCTGGCTTCGCGCTTGAAGGAGCGTTACCACCGGCCGACCATCGCCTTCGCCGATGCTGGTGATGGCATGCTCAAAGGCTCGGCGCGTTCGGTGCCGGGCTTCCATATTCGCGATGCGCTGGATGCCGTGGCGGCGCGCCATCCGCAGTTGATCAGCAAGTTCGGCGGCCACGCCATGGCGGCAGGGTTATCGTTGCCCGAGGCCAATTTCCCGGCATTTGCCGAGGCGTTCGATGAAGAGGTGCGGCGTCAACTGCGTGAAGAAGACCTGACCGGCCGGCTGTTATCCGACGGTAGCCTGGCGGTCGAGGAATTCCACCTCGACCTGGCCAAGGCCCTGCGCCACGCCGGGCCTTGGGGCCAGCACTTCCCGGAGCCGCTGTTCCATGGCGTGTTCCAGTTGGTGGAGCAGCGTGTGGTTGGCGAACGGCACCTGAAAGTGGTGCTCAAGAGCGAATGTGGCTCGGTGCGGCTGGATGGCATTGCCTTCGGCATTGACCGCGAAGTGTGGCCAAACCCGACGGTGCGCTGGGTGGAGTTGGCGTACAAGCTGGATGTGAACGAGTTTCGCGGTAATGAGAGTGTGCAGTTGATGATTGCGCATATGGAGCCGCGCTGACTGCAAATAGGGGGCTGCTTTGCAGACTATCGCCGGCAAGCCAGCTCCCACCTCGACCGCATTGACTTCAAGTCATGCCCGCTCCCACACATACAACTGTTAGTGGCGGATCTCGGATTGCCTTTTGCACTTCCGGATCTGCCAGTGCATGACGCCTGCTGCGACGAACGAAGCCAGGCTCAGCAGTGAGAAGAACACAATCCCCTCGACTGCTTCCCGGTTGTAAGTCTCTATCACATACTTCTTGATTGCTTGATCGTACAGAATTTCATCGCTGGTCGATAATTGTCTGACGATTGAGCCGGCTAAAGCATCTTCGACATCTGCAAACAGGGGCGTCGCCTTGCTAAGGTTGGCGGCGTCGAAGCGGGCTTTTTCTGCATAAACCCATGTTTTGATCAGATGGCCGCTTGGTTCGGTGTAAGTAATGCCAAAACTGTAGATCGACTTGTCATGCTCCCAAAGTTCGGGTTTTGATGTAAGAGTGGCTGGAACGCGTACCCAGGGAGCTGTTACTGGTTGTGTGCTGCTGTTCCAGTTCGTTAGGTAGATCGGAATAAAACATAAGAAAATGAAGCCGATAAGTAGCATGGATGTCATTCGCTTATGGGGTTCCAAAGCCAGCATGATTTCGATCCAGGCACGCCAAGTTAACATCAGCAAATCCCTCCTAGGAATGAAGCCTTCTAACGATATTTGTCTTGCTGTGGGGCAGAGCAACAAGCGTACTTGTCCTGGCCGCCACCTATGACGGTGGTGATTGATGGACGAGGACCTGCGGGCGGTTGTCCATTAATGCTGTCAATTCCCACGGTGATCGTAGCGCCGTCACTAGTAGATGGCGGCGGCTGAATGGGTGGGTTCACACCGCCATAAATAACTGGTTGCCCCCAGTTGTTCACTTGAAATAGCTCTAATCTTCTTGTGCCTAGCTGGATCTCCAACGTATCGGGGTGCCATGTGACTACCTGGATTAATCCGCCGAAGTGATTATTTATAGTCTCTGGATTGGTAATTGCTAAGTTTGGGGCTAATATAGGCTTTGGTGCTTCGCTGGATATGTCGTGTGTTTTTAAGCTGTTCATAATTGGCGCTATGGCCGTTGCGATATTTTTAGCTAACTCTGAATTATATGTGCCTAGTAAGCTGGCGCCCAGCGCGACAGCAGTGAATACACCAGCGGTATAAGGGGCCGCCGCCAGGAGTGCAAACCCCGCCACCACACCAGCTACGTTGCCTACTAAACTGATGTAATCACCTTCTTTTGGCTCTTTTCCTTCCTTGGATTCAGCAACGATTTTCAAAAATGTCACCGTACCCGCGAGAGTATTGGTAACGATATTCAAAAACGGCACTGCTCCCGCAGTCATTTGCGTAACAGACAGCACGGAGGCAATGGCACTGGCGGTCTGCGCAGTCTGCACAACTAGCGAAAAGCCTTGACTGTCAGTGGTGAACTGGTCATGCACCGCAGCAGCCGCGCCTGCTTGGAATCCAGGTTTTCCAACCCTATCAACCATGGCCACAAATATTTCGACCCGTTTAGTCATATTTTGAAATCCTTGTTTATTGTCTTGAACGCAATAGTGAGGCGCAGACGGTCGCAGTCTATGGTTGGTGAGTTAGCTCGGTGTGGAATTTCACCGTCGAAGATTGCGATACGCCTTGGTTTGGGTAGTGCCGCAGCGATAACGTCAGTCTTGGCGTCATTGCAGAATAAAAGCTCACCTCCCCATGTCGTTGCCCAGTAGTCGTTACAGAAAAGGACTGCGGTATACCCTGGCTCGCTTGGCAGGTTGTCTCGGTGAATTGGGCTGTCCTGCCCAGCGGTCTGGCCGTTTGCATACACGCCGATCAGTCTAGAGTTTTTCATGTGTCCAGCACATAGACGCTTCCAGATGTTGATGAGGAATCCCCAGCGCTCGTTTGCGACCAGTTCTTGCTCACAACATTCCAGTGATTCACGCTTGCTCCCTGCAATGAAAAAATGCCAGCAGGGGCGAGCGAAGGGCGTAGAATTTACTGGCCAGTCATATCGCCATAGGGGGTGTGAGAACGCGTTGTTAAGTTTGGCTTGTTCATCAAGTGTAATGGCATTGTCTAGAATGCTAATGTCACTTGGAGCGAATTGTCTTTGCATTGGCTATGTCTCAAGTTTTGTACAATGCCTTAAAGGCTGTTAGCCAGATAGTGGTGGTTGGCGCTAGGAGACATTAGTCGCTTGGTGTAGTGGGTTCGATAAGATATGGGGGTTACTGATTGAGAAGATTTTCCGAAGCTGATGTGGCTCTTGAGGCAATTGGCTGTGGGAAATCTTCCGTTGCCCCGGTGCGTCGGGGCAAGAAGGTGTACATGGGGGAGGTGACCCATTCATGTATGGAGTAATTACTGCCCTTAGCCGAGTAACAGTGGCGCCAACCTCAACGCGACATACCTAGGGGTTGTATGAAATGCCTTGAGACGAAAGTCAGGCAAGGCGAAAACAGCCGAAGAAGCGCAGTTTATGGGCCGTAAATGAGCATACCGAGGCTGTTTTCAACGCAGCATTACCGAGTATCAAGGCATTTCATACAGAGCCTAACTCGGCATCATCCATCAACGCCTTGGCCATCGCACTGCGGTAGTGGGCAGCCCAGATCATCATGGGTTTCTCATCCATCAGGCCGAGGATGGTCAGTTCGCGCACATAACCCATCAATTCGGATGCCTGGTCACGGGCGTCTCGGCACGGAATGCCTGCTTCGATGCGAAACAGTGGGTGGGTCTGGTTTTTACCTTGGAAGAAAGTGGTTTTGCCGACGGTGAATTGGGTGTCGACTGTGCTCATTGATCCTTCTCCTGAATCATTTCGAGTGACAACGAATGAAAGTTCTAATCGAAATGAGGGGGAGATCAGGGACTGTCATTTTCATATCAATAACTCGTAGGCTTACTGATTGACTGCTTCTCCGATTCCACACGAAGGGTGGCAGCTGTACGCGGTGTGGAATCCAGGCTACGAGTTAACCCGGTAGGCTTGTGACCTTCCGCGCACAACGGCCATGACGACAGTTACTCGGTAATTGATCGGGATTCCACGCCCGGACGCTGAATGCCAGCAACCAGCAAAGGCGACATACTCTCAAGACAAAAAAACCACACCCCACCCAAAATCCCATGGAACCTCCCCCCCACCCATTCTGGTCTAGTCTGAAGTTATGACCGGACCTGGGCCAGGGACGTGCAATTGAGTGTCCGGGCCGGATCACCATTGGAGTCCTTGGGAGGTGCCCTCATGAGCCTGCTGCTCGAGCCTTACACCCTGCGTCAGCTGACCTTGCCCAACCGCATCGCCGTGTCACCAATGTGCCAGTATTCCGCCGTCGATGGCTTGGCCAACGACTGGCATCTCGTCCATTTAGGCAGCCGCGCCGTCGGTGGCGCCGGCCTGGTAATCACTGAAGCCGTGGCGGTGACCGCCGATGGCCGGATCACCGCCGAAGACCTGGGCCTGTGGGACGACGCCCAGATAGCGCCGTTGCAGCGCATCACCCGCTTCATCAGTGCCCAGGGGGCCGTGCCTGGCATCCAGCTGGCTCACGCCGGGCGCAAAGCCAGTACCTACCGCCCGTGGCTTGGCAAACCAGGCAGCGTCAAACTGGAGGAGGGCGGCTGGCAGCCGGTGGGGCCATCGAGGATCGCCTTCGATCCGCAGCACACGCCTCCACGCGAGCTGAGCCAGGACGAGATCCAGGATGTAATCGCCGCTTTCGTCGCCTCGACCGAACGCGCCTTGAAGGCTGGATTCAAGGTGGTGGAAATCCATGCTGCCCATGGCTACCTGCTGCACCAGTTCCTGTCACCGCTGAGCAACCAGCGCCGTGATCAATATGGCAGTTCCTTCGAAAACCGTATCCGCCTGACCCTGGAGGTGGTCGAGGCCGTGCGCAAAACCTGGCCTGCCGAATTGCCGCTGTTCGTGCGGGTATCGGCTACCGATTGGGTAGAGGACGGCTGGAACCCGGATGAAACCGTCGAACTGGCACGCCGCCTGCGGAGTTTGGGCGTGGATCTGATCGATGTTTCTTCTGGTGGCACCTCGGTCAACGCCGAGATCCCCACCGGCCCCGGCTACCAGACCCGCTTTGCCGAGCGCGTGCGCAAGGAATCGGAAATCGCCACCGGCACCGTGGGCATGATCACCGAACCGGCCCAGGCCGAGCACATCCTGCGCACCGGCCAGGCCGATATCATCTTCCTCGCCCGCGAACTGTTGCGCGACCCGTACTGGCCACTGCATGCCGACGACGACCTGGGCGGCAACAAGGCCACCTGGCCTGCGCAATACCAGCGTGCGACCAGCCGCGCCAACCCGATTCACGAGTCGGATTTGCGCGACTGACCCATGACGGCCCCTGCAGGAGCAGCCGTGTCTCGCGAAAGGGCCGCAAAGCGGCCCAGGGTTCAGCTATAGGCAGCCTTGCTGAGAATATCGCTTACCCATTGGTTGATGCTTTTTTCGGCCAGCTCCGCCTTGGCCGCCACACTGGCGTGAAGGGTAGGCTCAAGGCGTAGGCTGAGCTTGCCGGAATACGTTTTCTGCGGTTCCCGCCCAAGGCGTTCGCAAGTCTCAAGATAATCGTCAACGGCTTCTTCAAATGCCTGGCGCAACTCACTGATCGATTCGCCATGAAAACCTATCACGTCGCGAATACCGGCGACATGGCCGATCAACAACTGGTCTTCGTCGCTGTATTCGATACGAGCGGCGTATCCGCGGTAAGTCATTACATTCATGGTAATACTCCTGCCTGCTCAATGAACTGGCGGGCGTCTCTTAGTTGATAGGGCTTGGCGTGCCTGTCCGGATGAGGGCGGTGGAAGGTTGCCACTGCTCCATTGAGTTCAAAGCGAACCCGTGATCCTCTTCCTTCTATGACCCTGGCACCCAGCGATACCAGCAGAGACTCCACCCGCGCCCACTCCAGTGTTCTGGGAACCGGCCTTTTAAGTAA
The DNA here is from genome assembly GCF_029840855.1 of Pseudomonas sp. GD03862. Classification (NCBI taxonomy): domain Bacteria; kingdom Pseudomonadati; phylum Pseudomonadota; class Gammaproteobacteria; order Pseudomonadales; family Pseudomonadaceae; genus Pseudomonas; species Pseudomonas sp. GD03862. The sequence continues at coordinate 67,314 of NZ_JAOCDI010000021.1, read as the reverse complement.
TGCTTCAAGTGTGGCTTGCTGATGATTATTCATGGTATCAGATTATGATACCAGTCAAGAGAGCTCAATGAACGTGCAGTAGGAGGGAGTAGATCACGGTTGAAGGAAAATTCTGAGACGTTGGCCGAGGGGCATTCAAGCCCCTCGGTCAACGCGAGCACTTAGTGCTTGATCATCACATGCCGCACACAGGTGTAGTCCTCCAGCCCATACATCGACATGTCCTTGCCATACCCCGAATGCTTCTGCCCGCCATGGGGCATTTCGCTGACCAGCATGAAGTGGGTATTCACCCAGGTGCAGCCGTACTGCAAGCGCGCCGCCAGGCGGTGGGCGCGGCCGGTGTCGCGGGTCCATACCGATGAGGCCAGGCCGTAGTTGGAGTCGTTGGCCCATTCCAGTGCCTGCGCTTCATCGGTGAAGCGGGTGACCGAAACCACCGGGCCAAAAACTTCGTTGCGCACGATCTCGTCGTCCTGCAGGGCATCGGCCAGCACAGTAGGCTCGAAGAAATAGCCATCGCCCTCTATTGCCTTGCCACCGGTTACCAGACGAATGTGCGGCTGGGCGATGGCCCGCTGCACCAAACCGGCGACCTTGTCGCGGTGCTGGGCGCTGATCAGTGGCCCCAGCTCGGTTTCTTCGGATTCCTGCAGGCCCGGCTTGAGGCTGGCTACGGCTTTACCCAGGCGTTCGACGAAGCGCTCGTAGATCCCGTCCTGCACATACAGGCGGCAGGCTGCGGTGCAGTCCTGGCCAGCGTTGTAGAAGCCGAAGGTGCGGATGCCGTCGATGGCGGCATCGATGTCAGCGTCATCGAACACCAGCACCGGCGCCTTGCCGCCCAGCTCCATGTGCATGCGTTTCACGCTGTCGGCGGTGGCGCTGATGATGTGCGCGCCGGTGGGGATCGAGCCGGTCAGCGATACCATGCGCACCTTGGGGTGGGTTATCAACGGGTTGCCGACCGTCTGGCCGCGACCGAAGAGAATGTTCAGCACCCCCGGCGGGAGCAAGTCCTGGGCCAGCTCGCCCAGGCGCAGGGCCGTCAGGGGCGTCAGTTCGGACGGCTTTATCACCACTGTGTTGCCGGCAGCCAGGGCCGGGGCGATCTTCCAGGCCAGCATCATCAGCGGGTAGTTCCACGGCGCGATGGAAGCCACCACACCCAACGGGTCGCGGCGAATCATCGAGGTGTGGCCCGGCAGGTACTCGCCTGCCGCCAAGCCGCCCAGGCAGCGCGCCGCACCGGCAAAGTAGCGGAACACGTCGGCAATCGCCGGGATTTCGTCGTTCAGTGCAGCGCTCAGGGGCTTGCCGCAGTTTTGCGATTCCAGCCTGGCCAGTTCATCGCCATGGGCTTCGATGGCGTCGGCCAGCGCCAGCAAGGCCTGCGAACGTTCTTTAGGGCTGGTTTGCGACCAGCTGTCGAAGGCCTGGTCGGCAGCGCGCACGGCGCTGTCCACCTGGGCTTCGCTGGCTTCGTTGATCTGCGCCAGGGCAGTGCCCAGCGCCGGGTTGAGAACGGTCCAGGCCGGGCCTTGGCCAGCGACCAGCTGGCCATTGATCAGCATCTGCGTTTGCATCGGGGGCTCCTCCAGGGTCATTTGCCACCGCCCGCGACGCTATCGCCGCCACGGGTCAGGTAATAGGCGCCAAGAATCGGCAGCATGGTCACCAGCATCACCAGCATGGCGACAACGTTGGTCACGGGTACGTCGCGCGGGCGACTGAGCTGGTTGAGCAGCCAGATCGGCAGGGTGCGCTCGTGGCCGGCGGTGAACGTGGTGACGATGATTTCATCGAACGACAAGGCAAAGGCCAGCATGCCGCCCGCCAGCAGCGCCGAGCCGAGGTTGGGCAGGACGATGTAGCGGAAGGTCTGCCAACCGTCGGCGCCAAGGTCCATCGAGGCTTCGATCAGGCTTTGCGAGGTACGCCGCAGGCGGGCGATCACATTGTTGTAGACGATCACCACGCAGAACGTGGCGTGGCCGACTACGATGGTGAACACCCCGGGCTCTATCCCCAGCGTCTTGAATGCCGAGAGCAGGGCGAGGCCGGTGATGATGCCTGGCAGGGCGATGGGCAGGATCAGCACCAGCGAAATGCTCTCCTTGCCGAAGAAGCTGCGCCGATAGAGCGCCGCCGAGGCCAACGTACCGAGCACCAGTGCGATCAAGGTGGCCAGGCAAGCCACCTGCAGCGACAGCTTGATTGCCTCTAGCACATCGGGCCGGGTGAAGGCCACGTCGATCCACTTCAGGGTAAAGCCCTTGGGCGGAAAGCTGAACGCCGCGTCTTCGGTGTTGAAGGCGTACAGGAAGATGATCAGGATCGGGAAGTGCAGGAACAGCAACCCGCCCCAGGCCGCCAGGCGCAGCCCTGCAGACGCTTTTTCAGAGTGCATCGAAAGCCCCCAGGCGCTTGACGATGGCCAGGTACACCGCGATCAGCACGATGGGCACCAAGGTGAATGCGGCGGCCATCGGCATGTTGCCGATCGCCCCTTGCTGGGCATAGACCATGCTGCCGATGAAGTAGCCGGGCGGGCCGACCAGCTGCGGCACGATGAAGTCGCCCAGGGTGAGCGAGAAGGTGAAGATCGAGCCGGCGGCGATGCCGGGGATCGACAGCGGCAGGATCACCTGCACGAAGGTTTGCCCTGGCCGGGCACCCAGGTCCGCCGACGCCTGCAGCAGCGACGGTGGCAAGCGCTCCAGCGAGGCCTGGATCGGCAGGATCATGAACGGCAGCCAGATATACACGAACACTAGGAAGCGCCCCAGGTGCGAAGTCGACAGCGTGCTGCCGCCCACGCCCGGCACGGCCAGCACCACCTGCAGCAGGCCATCCAGGTGCAACTGCTGGACGAACCACTGGGCCACGCCGCCCTTGGCCAGCAGCAGGGTCCAGGCATAGGTCTTGACGATGTAGCTGGCCCACATCGGCATCATCACCGCGATGTAGAAAAACGCCTTGGTCTTGCCGCTGGTGTAGCGCGCCATGTAATAGGCGATGGGGAAGGCCAGTACTGCGCTGGCCAGCGACACTGCCACCGCCATGCCCAGGGTGCGCAGGATGATGTCGAAGTTCGACGGGTTGAACAGCGCGGCGAAGTTGCCCAGGGTCAGGTCCGGGGTCACCGCCATGGTGAAGTCGTCGAAGGTATAGAAGCCCTGCCACAGCAGGTTCAGCAGCGAGCCCAGGTAAATCGCGCCGAACCAGGTCAGCGGCGGGATCAACAGCAGTGCCAGGTACAGGTTGGGGCGCCGGTACAGCAGGTTGGACAGGGTGCGCAGTGTGCTCATGTCAGCGGCCCTCGGTTTCCTGCAGCACCGTCATGGCCTCGCGGGGCCAGTGCGCCTGCAGGCGTTGCCCGAGCTGCCAGGCCTGTACCTGCTTCTGCCAGCGGTCATTGGCCTGGCTTACTGCCAGCAGTTGACCGTTGTCCAGCTGCAGTTCGTAGCGGGTGGCGCTGCCTTGGTACTGGACATCGTGCAGCACGCCGCTGACCTGTACCTCATGGCTGGTCACTACCGGGTCGCCCAGGCGAATGTGCTCGGGACGGATGGAGAAGGGCGCCGGGCTGCCGTTGAGCTGCATGGCCAGCTCGCCCCGCACCACGTTGGACGTGCCGACGAATTCAGCGACGAAGGTTGTGCTGGGCTTCATGTACAGGTTGCGCGGGGTGTCGACCTGTTCGATACGGCCGCGGTTGAACACCGCGACCCGGTCAGACATCGACAGTGCTTCGGTTTGGTCGTGGGTGACGAAGATGAAGGTGATGCCCAGTTGGCGTTGCAGCTTTTTCAGCTCGCCTTGCATCTGTTCGCGCAATTTCAGGTCCAGCGCGCCCAGTGGCTCATCCAGCAGCAGCACCCGCGGACGGTTGACCAACGCCCGGGCCAGGGCCACGCGCTGACGCTGGCCGCCAGACAGCTGTGCCGGCTTGCGCGCGCCATAGCCGGCCAGGGCTACCATGGCCAGGGCTTCTTCGGCGCGGCTGTGGCGTTCGGCCTTGCCCACGCCTTTTACCTTCAGGCCATAGGCGATGTTCTCCAGCACGTTCATGTGCGGGAACAGCGCATAGTCCTGGAACACAGTGTTGACGTCACGTTGGTAGGGCGGCAGGCCAGCGGCCTCGACCCCTTGGATGCGGATCGAACCGCTAGAGGGTTGCTCGAAGCCTGCGATCAGGCGCAGGCAGGTGGTCTTGCCCGAGCCGGAAGGGCCGAGCATGGAAAAGAACTCGCCATCGATGATGTCGATGCTGACCTGGTCGACGGCCTTGACCTCGCCGAAGGTGCGGGAAACCTGGGTGAACTGGACGGCTAGGGGCATGCGTGGACTCCGGACAACAAGGGTTCTCCTGTGCCGGCCTCTTCGCGGGTGAACCCGCTCCTACAGGACGCGCCACCCTTGCAGGCGGTGAAGAACCTGGGGGAGCGGGATTGCCCGGGAAAAGGCTGGTACAGGCATTCAGGCAACCTTAGCGACCACCCATGATCGCAATGTAGTCCTGGGTCCAGCGGCTGTAAGGCACGAACTTGCCCCCTTGGGCCTGCGGTGTTTTCCAGAAGGCAATCTTGTCGAAGTTGTCGAAGCCGTTGGTCTTGCAGCCCTCGGCCCCCAGCAGCTCGCTGCCGGTGCACGCCGCCGGCACAGCCGGCAACGAGCCGAACCAGGCCGCCACATCGCCTTGCACCTTAGGTTGCAACGACCAGTCCATCCACTTGTAGGCGCAATTGGGGTGCTTGGCCTCGGCGTGCAGCATGGTGGTGTCGGCCCAGCCGGTCGCGCCCTCCTTGGGAATGGTCGAGGCCACTGGCTGGTTCTCGGCCTTGAGGCCATTGACCATGTAGCCCCAGGAGCTGGAGGCAACCACGCCTTCGTTTTTCACATCGCTCATCTGGACCGTGGCGTCATGCCAATAGCGGTGGATCAGCGGTTGCTGCTGGCGCAGCAGTTCCAGCACGGCCTTGTATTGTGCCTCGTTCAGTTCGTACGGGTCCTTGATGCCCAGTTCGGGCCTGGCCGACTTCAGGTACAGCGCTGCATCGGCGATGTAGATCGGCCCGTCATAGGCTTGCACGCGGCCCTTGTTCGGCTTGCCGTCGGGCAGGTTCTGCGGCTCGAACACCACGCTCCAGCTGGTGGGCGCCTGCTTGAAGGTGTCGGTGTTGTACAGCAGCACGTTTGGCCCCCACTGGTACGGCGTGCCGTACACCTGCTTGTCGACCACATACCAGCTACCGTTCTGCAGGCGCGGGTCGATGCTCTTCCAGTTGGGGATCAAGGCGGTGTTGATCGGCTGTACGCGCTTGCCTGCAATCAGCCGCAGCGATGCATCGCCCGAGGCGGTGACCAGGTCATAGCCGCCCTTGGTCATCAGGCTGACCATCTCGTCCGAGGTGGCGGCCGTTTTCACGCTGACCTTGCAGCCGGTTTCCTTTTCGAAACCGGTCACCCAGTCGTAGGCCTTGTCGCTTTCACCGCGTTCGATGTAGCCGGGCCAGGCGACGATGTCCAGGCGCCCCTCGCCGGCCCCCAGGGCCTTGGGCGCTTCGGCGGCCTGCAGGCTGGCGCTGGCCAGCATGGCGCAGGTGGTGGCGCCGAGCAATGCGGTCTTGTGCACTGACATGGTGTTCCCTCTTCTTGGCGATCTTGTTCGGGCAGTCATGAGGCAAGCAGTGAAACAATCGTTATAAGCGTAGTGCGTGAGTGCGAGGTATTGGCGATATCGAGTCTAGTTGGCTTTTTGCCCGCTAACGCAACATCCTGAAGCAAATCCCTGCATGGCGTGTGCTCCGCCAAGCCTTACTCTGGCGTTTGAATCTTCTTACGTGGAGACACGCGAATGAACACCCGTGGCTTGCTCGATCAACTCCTCAAATCCGGCCAGCAACTGCTCGAAAAGCAGGGGGGCGCCACCAAGCCTGGCAGCCCTTCGGGCGGGTTGGGCGGGTTGTTGTCCGGGGCAGGAGGCGGCCTGCTGGGTGGGGGCGCTCTGGGCCTGTTGCTGGGTAGCAAGAAGGCCCGCAAGTACGGTGGCAAGGCCCTGACTTACGGCGGCCTCGCCGCGCTGGGGGTACTGGCCTATAAAGCTTACGGCAACTGGCAGGCAAACCAGCGGGGGGCCGCAGCCGAGCCTCAAACCATCGACCGCCTGCCGCCGGCCCAGGCCGAGCAGCACAGCCAGGCGGTACTGCGCGCCTTGGTGGCGGCGGCCAAGTCCGATGGGCATATCGACGAGCGCGAGCGGGCGCTGATCGAGGGTGAATTCACGCGCCTGGACAGCGACCGCGAATTGCAGCACTGGCTGCATGCCGAGCTGAACAAGCCGCTGGACCCGGCCGAAGTGGCCCGCGCTGCGCAAACGCCGGAGATGGCTGCCGAGATGTACCTGGCCAGCGTGATGATGGTCGATCAGGAAAACTTCATGGAGCGTGCCTACCTGGACGAGCTGGCTCGCCAGCTGCGGCTGGACCCGGGCTTGCGCCAGGAACTGGAAAGCCAGGTGCGGTTGGCTGCAGCGTAGTGGCGGTGCTTGCCACGGCCTATTGAGCGCCTGTGAGATCGAGCGCCGCCCGCGCGGCGCTCGATCTCACAGGCGCAAAATTCCTGACGACAATCACATCAATACCGTAAGACCTCTGGGCTATACTTCGGCGATTTTTCCCGCTCGTTGTGAATTCCTGAGGGCTGAATGTGAAGAACTGGACCTTGCGCCAACGGATCCTGGCAAGTTTCGCCGTGATCATCGCCATCATGTTGCTGATGATCGTGGCCGCCTACTCGCGGTTGGTGACTATCGAAACCGCCGAAGAGGCGGTGGGGACCGACAGCATTCCCGGCGTCTACTACAGCTCGATGATCCGCAGCGCCTGGGTCGACAGCTACGTTACCAGCCAGCAACTGGTGGGCCTGTCCAACCATCGTGAAATCACATCGGCCGACCTGGAACTGTTCAGAAGCTTCGATAACCGGCTGAAGCAATACATGGCCAGCTACCAGGCCACCATCCAGGACAAAGACGACCAGGCCCGATTTGACAGCTTCGTGCAACTGGAAGAAAACTACCTCAAGATCGTCAACCAGGTGCTGGATGCGTACGGTCAGCACAACTACGACGAAGCCCAACGGCTGATCACCGAGGTCCTCACCCCGGCCTGGAAGGATGGGCGCGAGCACCTGAATGAAGTGATCGAGTATAATCGGGCCTCTGCCGATGCCGCCACCAACGATATCGTCAACGCAGTCAACACGGCCAAGGGCAGCATGGTGGTCTCACTGCTGCTGGCAATCGTCGCTGCCGGCATCTGCGGCCTGTTGCTGCTGCGTGCTATCACAGCGCCCATGCAGCGTATCGTGCATGCCCTCGACAAGCTGCGTTCCGGTGACCTGAGCATGCGCCTGAGCCTGGATCGCAAGGACGAATTCGGTGCCATCGAAAGCGGCTTCAACGAAATGGCCGAGGCACTGGCCAACCTGGTGGCCCAGGCCCAACGCTCGTCGGTGCAGGTGACCACTTCGGTCACCGAAATTGCCGCCACCTCCAAGCAGCAGCAGGCCACCGCCACCGAGACGGCCGCCACTACCACTGAAATCGGCGCCACCTCGCGGGAAATCGCCGCGACTTCGCGGGACCTGGTGCGCACCATGACCGAAGTGACGACGGCTGCTGATCAGGCATCCAGTCTGGCAGGCTCCGGGCAGCAGGGCCTGGCACGCATGGAAGAGACCATGCACCAGGTGATGGGCGCTGCCGACCTGGTCAATGCCAAGCTCGGTATCCTCAACGAGAAAGCCAGCAACATCACCCAGATGGTGGTAACCATCGTCAAGGTTGCCGACCAGACCAATCTGCTGTCGCTCAACGCCGCCATCGAAGCGGAAAAGGCCGGTGAATATGGCCGCGGCTTTGCCGTGGTCGCTACCGAAGTGCGCCGCCTGGCCGACCAGACCGCCGTGGCCACCTACGACATCGAGCAAATGGTGCGCGAGATCCAGTCGGCAGTGTCGGCCGGTGTCATGGGGATGGACAAGTTCTCCGAAGAAGTGCGCCGCGGCATGTTCGAGGTGCAGCAGGTGGGCGAGCAACTGAGCCAGATCATTCACCAGGTGCAGGCCTTGGCGCCGCGCGTATTGATGGTCAACGAAGGTATGCAGGCCCAGGCCACCGGTGCCGAGCAGATCAACCAGGCGCTGGCCCAGCTCAGCGATGCCAGCACCCAGACTGTCGAGTCGCTGCGCCAGGCCAGCTATGCCATCGACGAGCTGAGCCAGGTGGCCGCGGGCCTGCGTGGCGGCGTGTCGCGCTTCAAAGTCTGACCGCGATGAACGACTTGCAACTGCGCACCGCGCGGGCGGCGAACACCGAGGGGGCGTTGTACCTGCAGTTTCGCATCAGAGCGCAGCGTTTTGCCCTGAGCGTGCACGAGGTGATCGAAGTGCTGCCGCGTCAGCCGCTCAAGCCGATCGCCCAGGCACCTGCCTGGGTCGCGGGCATCCTCGCCCATCGTGGCCAGCTGGTTCCGGTCATCGACCTTGCCGCCTTGAGCTTTGGCCAGCCGGCGGTGCAACGCACCAGCACCCGCCTGGTGCTGGTGCACTACCGAGGCGGCCTGCAGCTTGGCCTGATCCTGGAGCAGGCCACCGAAACCCTGCGTTGCCAACCGGACGAGTTCCAGCCCTATGGGGTGGACACAGGCGATGCGCCGTATCTGGGCCCGGTGCGCCAGGATGCCCAAGGCCTGCTGCAGCGCATCGAAGTCAATGACCTGCTGCCCGACACCGTGCACGCATTGCTGTACACGCAAGACCCGACAGGGATGCCTACATGAACGAACAGCGTTTCTTCCGCTTCTTGCGCGAGCGTATTGGCCTGGACGTGGAGTCGGTGGGCGCGCCCATGGTCGAACGCGCGCTGCGCCAACGTTGCGTGGCTGCGGGCGCGATGGACCTGGACGATTACTGGCTGCGCCTGCAGCAGTCGGCAGATGAGCAACAGGCGCTGATCGAAGCGGTGATCGTCCCGGAAACCTGGTTTTTCCGTTACCCCGAATCCTTCACTGCGCTGGCCAGCCTGGCCCATAAACGGCTGGCTCAACTGGCTGGCGCGCGCCCGCTGCGATTGCTCAGCCTGCCGTGCTCTACCGGCGAGGAGCCCTATTCGCTGGCCATGGCCTTGTTTGACGCCGGCATGGCGCCTGGGGCATTCCTTGTCGATGGAATGGACATCAGTCCAAGTTCAGTAGCCAAGGCCGGGCAGGCGGTATATGGGCGCAATGCGTTCCGGGGTAGCGAACTGGGCTTTCGCGAGCGCTACTTCGATGCTCTGGACGAAGGCCACCGCCTGCATGAGCGGGTACGCCAGCAAGTCAGCCTGCGGGTGGGCAATGTGCTTGACCCGGCGCTGGCCAGCCGCGACGGCCTGTATGACTTCGTGTTCTGTCGCAACCTGTTGATCTATTTCGACGTACCGACCCAACAGCGTGTATTCGAAGTGCTCAAGCGCTTGCTGCATCCGCAGGGTGTGCTGTTTATCGGCCCGGCCGAAGGCAGCTTGCTGGCACGCATGGGCATGCGTCCATTGGGGATCGCCCAGTCGTTTGCCTATGTGCGTCATGAAGGCGACAGCGCCTCCTTGGCGGCGGCACCCGCCCAACCTGCCAAGCGGGCGTTCACGACGTTGCCCGCACCGGTTTATCCGCAGCCCAGTGTGCCGTTGCCTCGTTCGCTGCGTGTGCTGCCGGTGGCGGCCAGGCCAGCGCCAGCCCGCGAGCACAGCCACGAGGGGGCCAGCGAGTTGCTGGCCGGCATTGCCCGGCTGGCCAATGCCGGCGCCAGCGAGCAGGCCCGTAGCGAATGCCAGCGCTACCTGAGCCAGTACCCGCCGTCGGCACAGGTGTACTACTGGCTGGGTTTGCTCAGTGATACCGAAGGCGATGCGCAGCAGGCGCTGAGCCACTATCGCAAGGCCCTGTATCTGGAACCACAGCACCCCGAGGCGCTGGTGCACCTGGCCGCCTTGCTGGCGGCCCAGGGTGACCTGGCCGGCGCTCGGCGCCTTCAGGAGCGCGCGGCGCGGGCTGGCCGGGAGTCTGAACGATGAACAGTGAATCCGCGATGCAATTGCTCGCCGAGGATGACGCGCACATCGACGACTGCTGGAACCGCATTGGCGTGCGCGGCGACAAGCAGTGCCCACTGCTGGAGCGGCATGTTCATTGCCGTAATTGCGAGGTGTATGCCGCTGCGGCCACGCGTTTGCTCGACCGCTATGCGCTGGTGCAGGAGCACCAGGCTGCAGCGGTGCAGCCGGACGCGGAAAACACCGGTCGCTCGATGCTGCTGTTCCGTCTGGGCGAAGAGTGGCTGGCGCTGGCTACCGCCTGCCTGGCCGAAATCGCCCCGTTGCAGGCGGTGCATTCATTGCCGCACCAGCGCTCGCGGCTGCTGCACGGGGTTGCCAATGTACGCGGTGCGTTGGTGCCGTGCCTGTCACTGGCTGATTTGCTGGGCGTGCAGGCAAGCTCCACCGAGCAACGCAGCGCACGGGCGATGCCACGTATGCTGATTCTGGCCGCCGAAGGCGGGCCGGTGGTGATGGCTGTCGAGGAAATCGACGGTATTCACCGGCTCGACCCGCAGTTGCTGGGCAGTGGCCGGGACGCCACACGCTTCACCGCCGCAGTCCTGCAGTGGCGCGGCCGCAGCGTGCGGGTTCTGGACGATCAACACTTACTGTCTGCCGTGCAGCGGAGCCTGTCATGACCCCAGAGCAAATGCGCGACGCATCGTTGCTCGAACTGTTCAGCCTGGAGGCCGAGGCGCAGACCCAAGTGCTCAATGCCGGCCTGATGGCACTGGAGCGCAACCCTACCCAGGCCGACCAGCTCGAGGCCTGCATGCGCGCTGCCCACTCGCTCAAGGGGGCTGCGCGCATTGTCGGGGTGGATGCTGGCGTCAGTGTCGCCCACGTGATGGAAGACTGCCTGGTGGCGGCCCAGGAAGGCCGACTGCGGCTGACCGCCGAGCATATTGACGCGCTGTTGCAAGGTACCGACCTGCTGATGCGTATTGCCACACCCGGCGATGCCGGGGCGCAGGCGACCTTGCCGGTGTTTCTTGCGCAAATGGCCAGCCTGCTCGACCCGGGCGCCTCTGCCATGCCTGTCGTGCCACCGGCGGCATCCGTGCCGCCGCTGGCAACCCTGCCGCCTGCCCCCATGGTAATGCCAGCCGAACCACCGGAACCAGAGCCCGAACCCGCCCTGCGGCGCAAGGCTGGCAAGCGCGCTGGCGAAGGTACCGAGCGGGTACTGCGTGTCACCGCCGACCGCCTCAATAGCCTGCTTGACCTGTCCAGCAAGTCGCTGGTGGAAACCCAGCGGCTCAAGCCATATCTGGCTACCCTGCAGCGCCTCAAGCGCATGCACGGCCAGGGTATGCAGGCGCTTGACGGCTTGCGCATGCAGCTGGAAGACACGGGGCAGGGCAACGAGGTGCTCGAAGCCTTGGCACAGACCCAGCGCCTGCTGGCAGAGACCCAGCAGATTCTGCAGCAGCAGGCGGCCGACCTGGATGAGTTCGGCTGGCAGGCCAGCCAGCGTGCGCAGTTGTTGTATGACACTGCCCTGGCCTGCCGGATGCGGCCGTTTGCCGACGTGCTGACCGGGCAAAGCCGCATGGTCCGCGACCTGGGCCGTTCGCTGGGCAAACCGGTGCGGCTGGTGGTGGAAGGGGAGAAGACCCAGGTCGACCGCGATGTGCTGGAAAAGCTCGAAGCACCGCTGACCCACCTGTTGCGCAATGCCGTCGACCACGGCATCGAATTGCCCGAGCGGCGCCTGCTGGCGGGCAAGCCGGACGAGGGTGTGATCCGCCTGCGGGCTTCGCACCAGGCGGGCATGCTCAGCCTGGAGCTGATCGACGATGGCGCCGGTATCGACCTGGAGCGCCTGCGCAGCAGCATCGTCGAGCGCGCCCTGTCGCCCGCTGACACGGTGGCGCGGATGAGTGAGGCGGAGCTGCTGACGTTCCTGTTCCTGCCCGGTTTCAGCCTGCGTGACAAGGTTACCGAAGTGTCCGGGCGCGGCGTGGGGCTGGATGCGGTGCAGCACTTGATCCGCGAGCTGCGCGGCTCGATCGAGTTGACCCAGGTGGCAGGGCAGGGCTGTCGCTTCCATCTTCAGGTGCCGCTGACCCTGTCGGTCGTTCGCAGCCTGGTGGTCGAGGTGGGCGGTGAGGCTTACGCCTTCCCGCTGGCCCATATCGAACGCACGCTGGAAGTGACCGCCGAACAGATCGTGCAGATCGAGGGGCGCCAGCATTTCTGGCACGAAGGCCGGCATATTGGCCTGGTGGCGGCCAGCCAATTGCTCAATCGCCCGGCTGGGCAAAGCGATGAAGCCAGCCTGCGGGTAGTGGTGATTCGTGAGCGCGAGCAGCTGTATGGCGTGGCCGTGGAGCGGCTGGTGGGGGAGCGGGTGCTGGTCGTGATGCCACTCGACCCACGCCTGGGGAAGGTGCAGGACATTTCCTCCGGCGCCTTGCTCGATGATGGCTCGGTGGTCCTGATCGTCGATGTCGAAGACTTGCTACGCTCGCTGGAAAAACTGCTCAGCACGGGCAGCCTGGAGCGCATCGAGCGCGGCAGCAGCGGAGCCCGTGGCGTAGTCCGCAAACGCATCCTGGTGGTCGACGACTCGCTGACCGTACGCGAACTGCAGCGCAAGCTGCTGGGCAACCGTGGCTACGACGTGGCGGTGGCGGTGGATGGCATGGACGGCTGGAACGCCCTGCGCAGTGAGGACTTCGACCTGTTGATCACCGACATAGACATGCCGCGCATGGACGGTATCGAGCTGGTTACCCTGGTGCGTCGCGACCAGCGCCTGCAGTCATTGCCGGTGATGGTGGTGTCCTATAAAGACCGTGAGGAAGACCGACGGCGTGGCCTGGACGCCGGCGCCGACTACTATTTGGCAAAGGCCAGTTTCCACGACGATGCGTTGCTGGATGCTGTTGTGGAACTGATCGGAGGTGCTCAGGGATGAAGATCGCCATCGTCAATGACATGCCCCTGGCCGTCGAAGCGTTGCGCCGGGCGGTCGCCCTGGAGCCCGCACACCAGGTCGTGTGGGTGGCCAGTAACGGTGCCGAGGCGGTGCAGCGTTGCACCGAGCAGTTACCGGACCTGATCCTCATGGACCTGATCATGCCGGTGATGGACGGTGTCGAGGCAACCCGGCGGATCATGGCCGAAACCCCGTGCGCCATTGTCATCGTCACGGTCGACCGTAAGCAGAACGTACACCGGGTATTCGAGGCCATGGGCCATGGCGCCCTCGATGTGGTCGACACCCCGGCGTTGGGCGCTGGCGATGCCCGCGAAGCGGCGGCGCCCTTGCTGCGCAAGATCCTCAATATCGGCTGGCTGGTCGGCCAGCAGCGGGCACCTGCCGCAAGGTCGGTCGCTGCGCCGCTGCGCGAGGCTTCCCAGCGCCGCGGGTTGGTGGCAATCGGGTCTTCGGCAGGTGGCCCTGCAGCACTCGAAGTATTGCTCAAGGGCTTGCCGGCAGCGTTTCCGGCGGCCATCGTGCTGGTCCAGCATGTGGACCAGGTGTTTGCCGCAGGCATGGCCGAATGGCTCAGCAGCGCAGCAGGCCTGCCGGTGCGCCTGGCCCGTGAAGGCGAACCGCCGCAGCCAGGGCAGGTACTCCTGGCCGGTACCAACCACCACATTCGCCTGCTACAGAATGGCCAACTGGCCTACACTGCGGAACCTGTGAATGAAATCTACCGGCCCTCGATCGATGTGTTCTTCGAGAGCGTGGCACGTTACTGGAATGGTGATGCAGTGGGCGTGCTGCTCACCGGCATGGGCCGCGACGGTGCCCAGGGCCTGAAGCTGATGCGTCAGCAGGGCTTTCTGACCATTGCCCAGGACCAGGCCAGCAGCGCGGTGTACGGCATGCCCAAGGCTGCTGCGGCTATTGATGCCGCCGTGGAAATCCGCCCGCTGGAACGCATTGCCGGGCGCTTGACTGAATTTTTCGCAAAATGACGAAATGTATTGAATCACGCCGCCAGGCCGGTAGTGATCGGGTGAACAATGATGAATGATTTACCGATCGAAGGTTTCGCGACCACCAACGAAAACTCGGCGATGGTGCTGCTGGTCGACGATCAGGCCATGATCGGCGAAGCGGTGCGGCGTGGCTTGGCCAATGAAGACAACATCGACTTCCACTTCTGTGCCGACCCGCACCAGGCGGTGGCCCAGGCCATGCGCATCAAGCCCACGGTCATTCTTCAAGACCTGATCATGCCTGGCCTGGACGGCTTGACCCTGGTGCGCGAGTACCGCAACAACCCGGTGACCCAGGACATCCCGATCATTGTCCTGTCGACCAAGGAAGACCCGCTGGTAAAGAGTGCGGCATTTGCCGCCGGGGCCAACGATTACCTGGTCAAGCTGCCTGACACCATCGAACTGGTGGCCCGCATCCGCTACCACTCGCGTTCCTACCTGACCCTGCTGCAGCGCGACGAGGCCTACCGTGCCCTGCGCGTCAGCCAGCAGCAGCTGCTTGATTCCAATCTGATGTTGCAGCGGCTGATGAACTCCGATGGCCTGACCGGGCTGTCCAACCGCCGGCACTTCGACGAATACCTGGAGCTGGAATGGCGCCGGGCGATGCGTGAACAGCAGCAGTTGTCGTTGCTGATGATCGACGTGGATTACTTCAAAGTCTACAACGACAGCTTTGGCCATCTGGCCGGTGACGAGGCCTTGCGCCAGGTCGCCGAAGCCATCCGTAGCTCGTGCTCGCGGCCGACCGACCTGCCGGCGCGCTATGGCGGCGAAGAGTTTGCCCTGGTGCTGCCCAACACCTCGCCAGGCGGGGCGCGGCTGGTGGCCGAAAAACTGCGCCAGACCGTGCTGGGCCTTGGCATCCCCCATACTGCGCCGACGGCTGATACGTTCTTGACCGTGAGCATCGGCCTGGCCACCCAGACTCCGGCTATCGGCAGCCATTGCCGGCAGCTGATTTCGGCGGCCGATAAAGGTCTTTACCTGGCCAAGAACGGTGGGCGTAACCAAGTCGGCATCGCCTGAGCTCCTGGAGACGCGCGGCCTGTGTGGGAGCGCAGGTTGCCCTATCGACATACGACCGCCCGGCGGGTCTGCCGCCATGCTGCGGACTCGGTTATACTCGCGGGCTTTTCACCGAATTCGCACGAGTAGCCCGCCCATGGAAATCCAACCGATCCTGAACACCATCAAGGACCTCACCGAGCGTTCCCAGTCAATTCGGGGGTATCTTTGACTACGATCACAAGCATGACCGCCTGATCGAAGTCAACCGCGAGCTGGAAGACCCCAACGTCTGGAACAAGCCTGAGTACGCCCAGGCTCTGGGCCGCGAGCGTGCCATGCTGGCCCAGGTCGTCGAGACCCTGGACAAGCTGTCCAACGGCCTGGGTGACTGCCAGGACCTGCTCGACATGGCCGTCGAAGAAAATGACGAAGGCGCCGTCGGCGACGTCGTGACCGAGCTGGAAAGCCTGGAAGAAAACCTGGCCCAGCTTGAGTTCCGTCGCATGTTCAGCGGCGAGATGGACATGAACAACGCCTACCTGGACATCCAGGCCGGTTCCGGTGGTACCGAAGCGCAGGACTGGGCCAACATCCTGCTGCGCATGTACCTGCGCTGGGCCGACAAGCGTGGTTTCGATGCCACCATCATCGAGCTTTCCGAAGGTGAAGTGGCCGGTATCAAAGGTGCAACCGTGCACATCAAGGGCGAATACGCCTTCGGCTGGCTGCGCACCGAAATCGGCGTGCACCGCCTGGTGCGCAAGAGCCCGTTCGACTCCGGTGCCCGTCGCCACACGTCGTTCTCGGCGGTGTTCGTATCGCCCGAGATCGACGACAAGGTCGAAATCGAGATCAACCCGTCCGACCTGCGCATCGACACCTACCGCTCCTCCGGTGCCGGTGGTCAGCACGTGAACACCACCGACTCGGCGGTCCGTATCACCCACGTACCGACCAATACCGTGGTGGCTTGCCAGAACGAACGCTCCCAGCACGCCAACAAGGACACCGCCATGAAAATGCTGCGGGCCAAGTTGTACGAACTGGAAATGCAGAAGCGCAATGCCGCCTCGCAGGCGCTGGAAGACAGCAAGTCGGACATCGGCTGGGGCCACCAGATCCGCTCTTACGTACTGGATGACTCGCGTATCAAGGACTTGCGTACCGGCGTCGAGCGTAGCGACTGCCAGAAGGTCCTCGATGGCGACCTTGACCAGTACCTGGAAGCGAGCCTCAAGCAGGGCCTGTAATTCGCACCCCCATGCCGCGCTACCTGGCCAGCCGCCGGTAGCGCGTGCCCTGCCCGGAACGGGCAACGAATACCTGATGGAAAGAATGACGACATGAGCGACCTCAAGACCGAATCGCAAGACCTGCAACAGGAAGAAAACGCCCTGATCGCCCTGCGCAAGGAAAAACTTGCCGCCGAGCGTGCCAAGGGCAATGCCTTCCCCAACGACTTCCGTCGCGACAGCTACTGCAACGACCTGCAGAAGCAATACGCGGACAAGACCAAGGAAGAGCTGGAAGCAGCCGCGATCCCAGTCAAGGTCGCCGGCCGCATCATGCTCAACCGTGGTTCGTTCATGGTTATCCAGGACATGACTGGCCGTATTCAGGTCTACGTCAACCGCAAGACCCTGCCGGAAGAAACCCTGGCCGCGGTCAAGACCTGGGACCTGGGCGACATCATCAGCGCCGAAGGCACCCTGGCCCGTTCCGGCAAGGGCGACCTGTACGTCGAAATGACCAACGTGCGCCTGCTGACCAAGTCGCTGCGCCCGCTGCCTGACAAGCACCACGGCCTGACCGACACCGAGCAGCGCTACCGCCAGCGGTACGTCGACCTGATGGTCAACGAAGAAACCCGCCACACCTTCCGTGTGCGTTCGCAGGTGATCTCGCACATCCGCAAGTTCCTCATCGAGCGTGACTTCCTCGAAGTCGAGACGCCGATGCTGCAGACCATCCCGGGCGGCGCCGCTGCCAAGCCGTTCGAAACCCACCACAATGCCCTGGACATGGCCATGTTCCTGCGTATCGCGCCGGAGCTGTACCTCAAGCGTCTGGTGGTTGGTGGTTTTGAGAAAGTGTTCGAGATCAACCGCAACTTCCGTAACGAAGGCGTTTCGACTCGTCACAACCCTGAATTCACCATGCTCGAGTTCTACCAGGCCTACGCCGACTACCGCGACAACATGGACCTCACCGAGGAACTGTTCCGCGAGCTGGCGCAACTGGTATTGGGCTCCACTGACGTACCGTACGGCGACAAGGTCTTCCACTTCGGCGAGCCGTTCGTACGCCTGTCGGTGTTCGACTCGATCCTCAAGTACAACCCGGAGCTGACCGCCGCCGACCTGCAGGACGTCGACCGCGCCCGCGAGATTGCCAGGAAGGCCGGCGCCAAGGTGCTGGGCCATGAAGGCCTGGGCAAGCTGCAGGTGATGATTTTCGAAGAGCTGGTCGAGCACAAGCTGGAGCAGCCGCACTTCATTACCGAGTACCCGTTCGAAGTGTCGCCGCTGGCCCGTCGCAACGACGACAACCCGGCCGTTACCGACCGTTTCGAGCTGTTCATCGGTGGCCGCGAAATCGCCAACGCCTACTCCGAGCTCAACGATGCCGAAGATCAGGCCGAGCGCTTCCTGGCCCAGGTGGCCGAGAAGGACGCGGGTGACGATGAAGCCATGCACTATGACGCCGACTTCGTTCGTGCGCTGGAGTACGGCATGCCGCCGACCGCCGGTGAAGGCATCGGCATCGACCGCCTGGTGATGCTGCTGACCAACTCGCCGTCGATCCGCGACGTCATCCTGTTCCCGCACATGCGTCCGCAGGCCTGAGTGAGCTGAACGAGCCGCCTTTCGAGGCGGCTTTTTCTTGCCTGAAGCTTTATGTTGTCAGTGCTGGCCCCTTCGCGGGTAAACCCGCTCCTACAAAGGCCTCAGCAGGCCCTTGCAGGAGCGGGTTTACCCGCGAAGAGGCCAGCACTGACGAAACACTGCCCATGAGGTATCCCCCGTGACACCCGCCATGCCTGACCAAGGCGCCGCCGGCATCGCCACCGCCGTCGCCGAAAGCGTGCAATACCAAGGCCGCAAGACTGCCCGCCAAGGCAGCGAACAGCGTCGCCAGTTGATTCTCGATGCCGCCATGCGCATTGTCGTACGCGACGGCGTGCGCGGTGTGCGCCACCGGGCAGTGGCCGCCGAGGCCGGCGTGCCATTGTCGGCCACCACCTACTACTTCAAGGACATCGAGGACCTGCTCACCGATACCTTTGCCCAGTACGTCGAGCGCAGTGCGGCCTACATGGCCAAGCTGTGGGCCAATACCGAGGTGGTGTTGCGCCAGTTGCTGGCACAGGGCGATGGCAGCCCGCAGGCACGGGCGCGGCTGGCTGACGACGTGGCGCGCATGACCGCCGATTACGTTCAGCGGCAACTGCTGAACCGCCGTGACTTCCTGATGGCCGAGCAGGCTTTCCGCCAGGAAGCATTGCTGTGCCCGCGACTGGCTGAGCTGGTGTGCGCTCATGAGCAGATCCTGCTGCACGGCACCCGGCAATTGCTGCAGGTCGTGGGTTCGCGGCAGCCGGAGCAGGATGCACAGATGTTGACGGCGATTATCGAGCAGTTGGAATATCAAGGCCTGCTCAAGCAAGCGAATGCGCAAGCCGATGGGCAGATGCTCGCTATGCTTACCCGATACCTGCAGCTGGTGCTGGCATCGGCCTGAGCCGAGAACGACCTTTTCAAGGAGAACCTGATGAAAGCCTGGCGTGTGGTGTTGTTGACTTTGTCATTCCTGCTGCTGGGCGGTTGTCTGGTGACCTTCCATGAGCCCTTGCCCAGCAACCAGGCAGCGCCCAAGGCCCTGCTCGGCAAGTGGAGCAGCAAGGACGCCTGGGGGGAGCCGTTGAAACTGGTGATCAGCCGTAGCGGTGGCGACGCCTACAAGGCGGTGGCCACGGCCAAGGGCAAGGCCCCTGAAGAATACGTGTTCACCGTGTCACGCCACGGCAACCGCTGGTACTTGTCGGCTGGCGTGCCCAAGCGCCTGGGCGGCAATTTCCTGATTGGCGGCTTCGATATCGTCGATGGCAAGGAACTGGTGGTCTACAACCTGGATGTCGAGCAGGTACAGCAGGCGGTGGGCAAGAAGGAACTGAGCGGTCGTAGTACCGAAGTGCCGGAGGACAACGGCGACGGCGTGCTGATCGACAGCCCGGCGGCGCGGGTGCTGGCCTACCTGGACGACCCGGCCAACTCCGACCTGTTCGTCGAAGTGGCGCGGTTCCAGCGCTCGGGCAAATGACCGTGTTGGCGTCTTCGCGGGCTTGCCCGCTCCCACAGGTATTTCACAGGTATCTGATCCTGTGGTGCCCCTGTGGGAGCGGGCAAGCCCGCGAAGAGGCCGGTACAGGTTTCGTGTACTAGAAAGGAGTCCCTGGTGGACGAATACCAGCAAACCATCCGCGCCCTGTCCGACCGCATCGTCGCGGCACAGACGCCGATCCGGGTCCTTGACGCGGTGAAGTGGGACGACAACATCCGCCAGGGCTTTCTCAAGGCCAAGGGCAAGGAGCCGCCGGCGGTTGATCGCGCCTACTACCAATCGCGCCCGCTGTCGTTCGACTCCAGCGCGGTCAAGGCCGAGTTCCAGGGCATCGAGCGCGACATCATTCGCCAGTTGGGCCAGTTCAACCCGGTCGGGCAGATCATGAAGCGCATGTGCCGCGAATACCGCATGGTGGTGCGCATGCTTGAAGCGCGCGGTACCGAGGACTTCGGCCTGATCTCCCAGGAGCTGTACGGCGCCGCCTCGGATGCCTTCCACGCCGGTGACCCGACCCTGGCCGACCTTGGCCTGATGCTGTCGGACTACCTGAACAACATCGATGGCCGTGGTGACCTCAAGGATGAGCCAAAGAATCTCACCGCCAAGGAGGCGGTGGAGATCCTCCAGCACCGGCTGAACAACGTGTTCGGCGAGGCCGAAGGGACCATTCGCGTGTTCGAGTCCGACGGTATCGTCGCCGACGCCGCAGCCGGTGCCGACTACATCAAGGTGCGTGCCGATGCCATGTTCAACGCCCGCGATGTGCGCGCCCTGGAGGTGCACGAAGGGTTGGTGCACGTCGGTACCACGCTCAATGGCCTGAACCAGCCGATCTGCACCTTCCTGGCCAAGGGCCCGCCCTCGTCGACGGTAACCCAGGAGGGCCTGGCGATTCTCATGGAGGTGATCGCCTTTGCCTCCTACCCCAGCCGCCTGCGCAAGCTCACCAACCGCACCCGTGCCATCCACATGGTTGAGGAGGGGGCAGACTTCATGCAGGTCTACGGTTTCTTCCGCGAGCAGGGCTTCGAGATGGCGCAGAGCTACAGCAACGCCAGCCGGGTGTTCCGCGGCTCGGTACCCAACGGCCTGCCATTCACCAAGGACTTGTCCTACCTCAAGGGCTTCATCATGGTTTACAACTACATTCAGTTGGCCGTGAAGAAGGGCAAACTGGAACAGATCCCGTTGCTGTTCTGCGGCAAGACCACCCTGGAAGACATGCGCACCCTGCGCCAACTGGTCGAGGAAGGGTTGGTCGAGCCGCCCAAGTACCTGCCTGAACAGTTCCGCGACCTGAGTGCGCTGTCGGCCTGGATGTGCTTCTCCAACTTCCTCAACCACCTGAGCCTGGATCGCATTGAAGCCGACTACGCGAACATTCTCTGAGCACTGCCGCCTGCTCGTCCTCGGCCTGGTCCTGCTGAGCCTTGGCGGCTGCAGCAGCCTGTTGTTCTACCCCGAGCGTGGTCAGGCCTTCACCCCTGAGCGTGCCAAGCTGGAATACCGCGATGTCACGCTGACCACTGCTGATGGCATCCGCCTTCACGGTTGGTGGCTGCCAGCCAAGGCCGGGGTCGAGGTCAAGGGCACGGTGCTGCACCTGCACGGCAACGGCGGTAACCTGCCAGGGCACCTGGGGGGTAGCTACTGGCTGCCGGAGCAGGGCTACCAGGTGTTGATGATCGATTACCGCGGCTATGGCTTGTCTCAGGGCCAGCCGAGCCTGCCGGAGGTGTACCAGGACATTGCTGCAGCCATGGCCTGGCTGCAGCAGGCGCCCGAGGTCAAGGGCAAGCCGCTGGTACTGCTGGGGCAGAGCCTGGGCGGTGCCATGGCCATTCATTACCTGGCGGCCCACCCCGAGCAGCGTCAGCGCTTCAGCGCCCTGGTGTTCGATGGTGTGCCGGCCAGTTACCGCGCGGTGGGGCGCTTTGCGCTCAGCACTTCCTGGATGACCTGGCCATTGCAGGTTCCGCTGTCGTGGCTGGTGCCGGACGGCGACAGCGCGATCCGCTCGATCGAGCGATTGAGCAGCCCGCCCAAGTTGTTTTTCCACAGTATCGACGACAACCTGGTGCCGATGGACAACGGCATCCGCCTGTATCAGCACGCGCCACCACCGCGGGTGCTGCAACTGACCCGAGGGGGTCACGTGCAAACCTTCGCCGACCCTACCTGGCGCCAGGTGATGCTGCGGTTCCTCGATGATCCCAGCCATTTCAACGGCCTGCGGCGGCTTGCCGAAGTGCCCAATTTCCCTGACGAGAAGAACAAGCAATGAGTGAAGAACGCAACGCCATCCCGCTGATCCTGACCGGCGTCGGCAGCATCATCGTGACGGTAGGGGCTTTGTGGTATTACGGTTACCTGCATTTCGCCAAGCCCGAAGATGCCCTGCTGCTGCAGGACTTCACCATGCTCAAGACCATCCCCGGCGAGGACTACAAGGTATCGCTGGACCCGGCACCGCAAGTGGCCCAGTGCGTCGACGGCGTGCTGGTGCTGTTCGACACCCAGCAGAAAGGCCTGACCGGCGTGCTGGTGGACAACCGCAAGCGCGCGGTGCGCTGCATGGGCGAAGAAACACCGCAGCAGGTGCAGTGAGCCATTATCCTTGCTGCCTGAACTCGCCTCTTCGCGGGCACGCCCGCTCCCACAGGGTCGCGCAAAACTCGAAACTGGCGCCGTACCTGTGGGAGCGGGCGTGCCCGCGAAGAGGCCCGAACAGGCAAAAGAAAGCCCCGCGTCGATCGCGGGGCTTGTCCTTTCAGCTAGCCAGCCTTAGCGCTGAACCTGGCTCACCGAGCGTGGTGCCACCGGCTGGTTGTCGTTGGAGATGGTCACCTCCACCCGACGGTTCTGCGCACGTCCCGAGTTGCTCGAGTTGTCCGCTACCGGGTACTCCTTGCCATAGCCCTGGGAAACGATACGCGCCGGATCTACCCCGGCACGTACCAGTGCCATGCGCACGCTGTTGGCGCGGCGTTCGGACAGTGTCTGGTTGTAGTTGGCCGAGCCGACGCTGTCGGTGTAGCCCTCGACGATCACCTTGCGTTCCGGGTTTTCCTGAAGGAACTGGGCCAGCTTGGTGATGTTCGGGTAAGCGCTGCTCTTGAGTTCGGCCTTGTTGAAGTCGAACAGCACGTCGCCGAAGGTCACCAGCGTTCCGCGGTCGGTCTGCTTGGCGTTGAGGCTGTCCTGCAGCTTGGCGATCTGCGCGTCGCGGGCATCCAGCTTGGCCTGCGCGCGCTGGGCCGAGGCGTTTTTCAGTTCAGCTTCGGCAGTACGCAGGGCAATGGTCTGCTTGGCCACTTCGACGCGCTGGTTGGTCAGGTAGGCCAGTTGGTCGACTTTCTTCTCGTCTTCACGGTCCATGTACGCCTTGTCGGCCTTGTTCAGCCAGTCCTGGGCGTCCTTGGTCTCCAGTGCCGCGACCTTGCTCGCTTGCGGGTCGCTCTGCAGCGAGGAGAAGTTGGTGCGGGCCGCTTCCAGATTGGCATTCGGATCGTGCGAGCAGGCAGCAAGACCGACGCTCAGGGCCAGCAGGGCGGGAATCATGACGTGTTTGCGCATAGTGTTCATCCTTTGATCGTGTGCGAAGGCTAAGGTTGGCGGGGCAGGGCTCACTGAACGCTGCGCAGGCCTTCCTCACGTACGTCCTGAACGCCCTGGCGGGCATCCTGCACGGCCTTCTGGGCTTTGGCTGCCTGGGCCTTGCGTTCGGCGAGGCGTGCATCCCACTCGGCCTGTTGGGCCAGGCGCTTGGCCTCGTCGTACTTCTTGTCGTGCATGGCGATTTCGGCTTGCTTGAACTTGTCCTGAGCCGCTTTCATTTCAACGGCAGCGAACTCGGTACCGCCAGCGCTGACGGCGGAGTTCACGGCGGACTGGGTGACGGCATACTGCTCGGTGGGCGGATTGCCCGCACAGCCGGCCAGGACCAGGCTACTGCCCAGCGCCAGCGCGGCCAGCTTGAACCCGCGCACATGAGTGGATGACAGTTTGCTAGTGCGGGTCTTCATGGTGGTCAGCTCCATTGGATCACTCCTGATAACGACGATGTCCGTAGCAGTCCATCGCTCAATCCCTGACATAACCGCGCGCTTCAGTTCAACGGTGCACGAGGGCAGTGTGCAGGGTTTTAGCGTGATGGCTATTGGCTCCGACTCGAAGGTTTTTCGAATAGTTCAGAAAAAAGCGCCGTGATCGGATAACTATTTCTGACTGATCGGTCAGTGCGATTTGCCTGGAACTTTCCCAGGCTGGAGCGGTATTCCGGGCCTTGAGCAGGCCCGGAATGCTGGCGCGCAGGATTATTTGTCGCTGTCGACTGTCGCGTTGCTCAAGTTGTGCAGGTGCTGGCGCGACAGGGAGAGAAAGCGCGGCGTAGGACCAACGTCTTCGTACAACGGGTCGCCTTCTTCGTCGGTGGCGATGACCTGGCGACCCTGTACATAGGGGAAGCTGGCTTCCAGTTCTTCAAGGGCGGCGGCGACCAGTTCGCCGAGCAGTTCTTCGGCGGTGCGCTTGGGGTACATGTCGATCAGCGCGGCCAGGCGCGCTTCGGACTCCAGGTCCAGGTGCAGGACATGACCGGTACGGCTGAGGGTGCCGGCGGCATTCTGTTCCCAATGCTGGGCGAGTTCACGGATTTTCATGATGACCTCTGTTGACGCCTGGAAAGGCTGCACTGCATGGGAGTGCTGTGCTTTCACTTTAGTTTGGTTTGGCCGATCACGGCTTGCCATCGTCGCCCGGCTGTGGGCACTCTTGGGGGATACCGCTCGCTCCTGCACAGGGCGCGCTGAGGCTGATAGGGATGCAACGGAGAGGGCGCCAATGACCGATATCGATGTGCGTTTGCGTGAAGATGTCCATGTGTTGGGTGAGCTGCTTGGCGAAACCATTCGCCAGCAGCATGGCGATGCGTTCCTGCAGAAAATCGAGGACATCCGCCACAGTGCCAAGGCCGACCGTCGCGGCCCGGGTGAGCAGCTGAGCTCGACCCTGGCGGACCTGGCCGAAGAAGACCTGCTGCCCGTAGCGAGGGCCTTCAACCAGTTCCTCAACCTGGCCAACATGGCCGAGCAGTACCAGTTGATCCGCCGCCGCGACGCCGACCAGCCCGAGCCATTCGAAGCGCAGGTACTGCCCGAGCTGCTGGGGCGCTTGAAGCAGGCAGGCCACAGCAACGATGCCCTGGCCCGGCAACTGGCCAAGCTCGATATCCAGTTGGTGCTCACCGCACACCCCACCGAAGTGGCCCGTCGCACGCTGATCCAGAAGTACGACGCGATCGCCGGCCAACTGGCCGCACAGGACCATCGTGACCTGACTCCGGCAGAACGCCAGCAAGTGCGCGAACGCCTGCGCCGGCTGATCGCCGAGGCTTGGCACACCGAGGAAATCCGCCGTACCCGGCCTACGCCGGTAGACGAAGCCAAGTGGGGTTTCGCAGTGATCGAGCATTCACTGTGGCATGCCATCCCCAGCCACCTGCGCAAGGTCGACAAGGCCCTGCTGGAGGCCACTGGCCTGCGCCTGCCGCTGGAGGCCGCGCCGATCCGCTTTGCCTCGTGGATGGGTGGGGACCGTGATGGCAACCCCAATGTGACGGCTGCCGTCACCCGCGAAGTACTCCTGCTGGCGCGCTGGATGGCCGCCGACCTGTTCCTGCGCGACATTGATGCACTGGCCGCCGAGTTGTCCATGCAGCAGGCCAACGACACCCTGCGCAAGCAGGTTGGCGACAGCGCCGAACCCTACCGCGCAGTGCTCAAGCAACTGCGCGACCGCCTGCGTGCGACACGCGCATGGGCGCATTCGGCCTTGACCAGCAACCAACCGGCCGGTGCCGACGTGCTGGTGGACAACCGCGAGCTGATCGCGCCGCTGGAGCTGTGCTACCAGTCACTGCACGAATGCGGCATGGGCGTGATCGCCGAGGGGCCGCTGCTTGACTGCCTGCGTCGTGCGGTGACCTTCGGCCTGTTCCTGGGCCGCCTGGACGTACGCCAGGACGCTGCCCGCCACCGTGATGCGCTGACCGAGATTACCGATTACCTGGGCCTGGGGCGTTACGCCGACTGGGATGAGGAGCAGCGCATCGCGTTCCTCCAGGCCGAGCTGAAAAACCGCCGGCCCCTGCTGCCTGCGCATTTCAAGCCGCAAGCGGACACCGCCGAAGTGCTGGCGACCTGCAGGGAAGTGGCCGCTGCGCCGGCCGCCTCGCTGGGGTCTTACGTCATCTCCATGGCCGGTTCCGCCTCGGATGTACTGGCGGTGCAACTGTTGCTCAAGGAAGCCGGCCTGACCCGCCCCATGCGCGTGGTACCACTGTTCGAGACCCTGGCCGACCTCGACAATGCCGGCCCGGTCATGCAGCGCCTGCTTGGCCTGCCGGGCTACCGCGCGGGCCTGCGCGGCCCGCAGGAAGTGATGATCGGCTACTCCGATTCGGCCAAGGACGCCGGCACCACGGCTGCTGCGTGGGCGCAGTACCGGGCTCAGGAAAACCTGGTGCGCATCTGTGCCGAGCATCAGGTCGAGCTGCTGCTGTTCCACGGCCGTGGCGGTACGGTCGGGCGAGGCGGCGGTCCGGCCCATGCCGCGATCCTGTCGCAGCCACCGGGTTCGGTGGCGGGGCGTTTCCGCACCACCGAGCAGGGTGAAATGATCCGCTTCAAGTTCGGCTTGCCGGGCATTGCCGAGCAAAACCTCAACCTGTACCTGGCTGCCGTGCTTGAAGCCACGCTGTTGCCACCACCGCCCCCGCAGCCGGCCTGGCGTGAAGTGATGGACCAGTTGGCCGCCGATGGTGTCCAGGCCTACCGCAGCGTGGTACGGGAGAATCCCGATTTCGTCGAGTACTTCCGTCAGTCGACGCCAGAACAGGAACTGGGGCGCCTGCCGTTGGGCAGCCGCCCGGCAAAACGTCGCGCCGGGGGCATCGAAAGCCTGCGCGCCATCCCGTGGATCTTCGGCTGGACCCAGACCCGGCTGATGCTGCCGGCCTGGCTGGGCTGGGAAACGGCGCTGACCAATGCCTTGGCCCGAGGTCAGGGTGAGTTGCTGGCACAGATGCGCGAGCAATGGCCGTTCTTCCGCACCCGCATCGACATGCTGGAAATGGTGCTGGCCAAGGCCGATGCGCAAATTGCCGAGGCCTACGACGAACGTCTGGTGCAACCGCACCTGCGTCCTTTAGGTGCGCACCTGCGCGACCTATTGTCGCAGTCATGCCGGGTGGTGCTGGGCCTGACCGGGCAGCCGGTGCTACTGGCGCACAGCCCCGAGACACTGGAATTCATTAGCCTGCGCAATACCTATCTGGACCCGTTGCACCGCCTGCAGGCAGAGTTGCTGGCCCGCTCGCGCAGCCGCGAAGCCGCTCTGGACAGCCCGTTGGAGCAGGCCTTGCTGGTGACCGTGGCGGGTATTGCCGCCGGGCTGCGCAACACCGGCTAAGGGCAAGCCCGGGTCATGTCTGGCGCGTGCCATGCAGGGCCGGCACTATGACGGGGAGGGTGGTTGCGCCTGGCGCAACCGCCTGCCCGGTCAGCCGCAAGTGGCGCATTCCTGCAACTTTGGGACGCTTGTCTGGCTGCCGGGCGCTGTGTATCTTGAGCAGCCTTCTGACCGATTTATGGTCATACCCGATTTTCCGGACTTGGCCCTGGTCGCCGAATCCATTGAATTTCATAAAAAAATTTGAGGAGCACGAGATGCGCGTAATTCTGCTGGGAGCTCCCGGGGCCGGTAAAGGTACTCAGGCAAAGTTCATCACCGAAAAGTTCGGTATTCCACAGATCTCCACCGGTGACATGCTGCGTGCCGCCGTCAAGGCTGGCACCCCGCTGGGCCTGGAGCTGAAGAAAGTCATGGATGCCGGCCAGCTGGTCTCCGACGAGTTGATCATCAGCCTGGTGAAGGAGCGCATCGCTCAGCCTGATTGCGCCAACGGCTGCCTGTTCGACGGCTTCCCACGCACCATCCCGCAGGCCGAAGCCATGGTCGCTGCCGGTGTCGACATCGATGCCGTGGTCGAAATTGCCGTGGACGACGAAGAAATCGTCGGCCGCATGGCTGGCCGCCGCGTGCACCTGGCCTCGGGCCGTACCTACCACATTCAGTACAACCCGCCGAAAGTGGAAGGCAAGGACGACGAGACCGGTGAAGACCTGATCCAGCGTGACGACGACAAGGAAGAAACCGTTCGCCATCGCCTGTCGGTCTATCACAGCCAGACCAAGCCGCTGGTGGATTTCTACCAGAAGCTGTCGGCTGCCAATGGCGGCAAGCCGAAGTACAGCCACATCGAAGGTGTCGGCTCGGTTGAAGCCATCACCGCCAAGGTCCTGGCAGCCCTGAGCTGATCCGGCGCCTGACGCACCTCGACAACGGCCCGCTTGCGGGCCGTTGTCGTTTGTAGGCCGCACAGCGCCCCCTCAGGACACAACGCCGCTGCTGCTCTATACTGCCGCTCTTTTTCATTCGCACCTGGATACCCGTTCGATGACCACCCTGCTGGCCCTGGATACCGCCACCGAAGCCTGTTCCGTCGCGCTGCTGCATGACGGCAAGGTGACCAGCCACTACGAGGTGATCCCGCGCATGCATGCCCAGAAGCTGCTGCCGATGATCAAGCAACTGCTGGCCGACTCTGGCGTGGCACTGAATGCGCTGGATGCCATTGCCTTTGGCCGTGGCCCGGGCGCGTTCACCGGCGTTCGTATTGCCATCGGTGTTGTGCAAGGCCTGGCCTTCGCCCTCGAACGCCCGGTGCTGCCGGTGTCCAACCTGGCCGCTTTGGCCCAGGGTGCATTGCGCGAGCAGGGCGTGCAGCAGGTGGCCGCTGCCATCGATGCGCGCATGGATGAAGTTTACTGGGGCTGCTACCAGGCCACGGCGGGCGAAATGTGCCTGGTCGGCCGTGAAGCCGTATTGCCGCCCGAGCAGGTGGCGCTGCCGGCAGGCAGCAATGGCGAGTGGTTCGGTGCCGGTACCGGGTGGGGCTATGCCGAGCGCCTGGCGGTACAGGTGGCGGCGAGCAACCCGGCTGCCTTGCCCAATGCTCTGGACATTCTCAGCCTGGCCACCTTTGCCTGGGCCCGTGGCGAGGCAATTGTCGCCGAGCAGGCGCAACCGGTTTATCTGCGCGATAATGTAGCCACGCCCAAGAAGCACTGAGTGCTGTTCGTCGGTTATCGCCGAACACGCTAAAACCTTTTGCGCGATCTGTGGTCCAGTTATCACTCAAGCATTAGCGACGGAACCCTGATGCTGCTAAATTGCCATCATTGGTCCTGAGTGCTCATGCCATGCGTATCGACGGTTTCTCATCGCAGTCCTACCCGCTCAAGCGCACCTCGCGCAAAGCAGCGGTGCGTGACGAGGCCATCGACGATGCCGAGGTGATCGAGGAGGCAGAA
Source organism: Pseudomonas sp. GD03862 (assembly GCF_029840855.1). NCBI lineage: Bacteria > Pseudomonadati > Pseudomonadota > Gammaproteobacteria > Pseudomonadales > Pseudomonadaceae > Pseudomonas > Pseudomonas sp. GD03862. The sequence goes on along the minus strand of NZ_JAOCDI010000021.1, from coordinate 38,424 downwards.
GCCGCCCCGCAGGAAGCCACCGCCCGCCGCCCTGGTGGTGGCATGCCAGCCCGCCAGCAGGATATGGTTTTCCCTCGCGCCCGTGACCGCCGCACCGCCACCGCACTGGCCAGCTACCTGAGCACTGCCGGCTTTACTGACTGGGACATGGAAGTACTGGGGCTCGACCTGTACATTTGATGGATGAATCCCTCACCACTGCCTTACTTTCTCGGTTGCCCGTCGTGGAGCGAAAACGCCTGGCGCGACTACCTGTACCCCGCTGACGCCAACAGTAATCAAATGCTTGGCTTCTACAGCCAGGTGTTCAACGCCGTCGAAGGCAACACCACTTTCTACGCACGTCCCGCTCCCGGCACCATTGCCCGCTGGGCGCAGGTCATGCCCGAGCACTTTCGCTTCACTGCCAAGTTTCCGCGGGATGTCAGCCATGAGGGCGACCTGCGTGACCAGCTTGAACCTGCCTTCGACTTCACTCGGCTGATGGCCCCGCTGGGCCAGCGCGTATCACCCTACTGGTTGCAGTTGCCGGCCCAGTTCGGCCCGGCGCGCCTGGGTGAGCTTTGTCACTTCCTCGATCAGATCGCCGTGCCCGTGGCTGTGGAAGTGCGCAACCAGGCCTTTTTTGCCAAGGGTGAGGAAGAACGCCTGCTCAATCGCCTGCTGCACGAGCGCGGTGTGGAGCGTATCTGCCTCGACCCGCGTGCGCTGTTCAGTTGTACCTCGCGCGACCCTGCCGTGCTGCATGCGCAGTCGAAGAAGCCCAAGGTGCCTCCGCGGCCGGCAGCCTTCAGCCAGCACCCGCAGGTTCGCTTCATTGGCCATCCTGAACTGGAGGCCAATCACACCTTCCTTAGCCCTTGGGTAGAAAAAGTCGCCGCCTGGATCGAAGAAGGCCGCAATCCCTATATCTTCCTGCACACCTCGGACAATCGCCAGGCTGCGGCGCTGGCCCAGCGTTTCCATCAACGCCTGATGGCACGCTTGCCGGGCCTGGCACCTTTGCCGGAATTGCCGCGCGCCCCTGAGGTCGAACAATTGGGGCTACTCTGACCTTTCCCTGACTGCCGGAGGTTGAACCATGGATGTGCAAACCCTGCGAGCTGAGGCCTTCAAGGCGTTACACGAGCGCGACGGCGCGTTCGTCATCCCCAACCCGTGGGATGCCGGCTCCGCCAAGTTGCTCGCCAGCCTGGGTTTCGAGGCGCTGGCTACCACCAGTGCAGGCCTGGCCTTCAGCCTGGGCCGGCCAGACGCCGAAGGCGCCTTGAGCCTGGACGATACACTGGACAATGCCGGCGAGATCGTCGATGCCACCGCGCTGCCGGTGGCCGCCGATCTGGAAAACGGTTTTGGCGACTTGCCCGAAGACTGTGCCCAGACCATTCTGCGTGCCGCCGAAATTGGCCTGGTGGGCGGCTCCATCGAAGATGCCAGTGGCCGCAGTGATGCGCCCATCTATGACTTCGGGTTGGCTGTGGAGCGCGTGCGCGCCGCTGTGCAGGCTGCGCGAAGCCTGCCATTCCCGTTCACCTTGTGCGCCCGGGCAGAAAACCTGCTGCACGGACGCATGGACCTCGACGACACCATCCTGCGCCTGCAAGCCTATGCCGAAGCCGGTGCCGACGTGCTCTACGCGCCTGGGTTGCGCACCGTGGAGGAAGTCCGTGCCGTGGTGCAGGCAGTCGCACCGCGTCCTGTGAATGTGCTGATGGGCATGGCGGGCGTGCCGCTGAGCGTCAACCAGTTGCAGGACCTGGGCGTGCGCCGCGTCAGCGTTGGCTCGTCGCTGGCCCGTGCTGCACTCGGGGCCTTCTACCGGGCGGCGCAGGAAATTCGCGATGAGGGCACGTTCGGCTACGGTGAGCAGGCAATGCCGTTTGCCCAGCTGAACGACCTGTTCCGCCGCTGATGAGGGCATTGCTGGCGCTACTGGCCGGCCTGCTGACGGTGGCCGGCCTGGCCTGGCACTTCGGCTGGCGCCTGCCTGTCACATGGAACCCCTGGGCGCCGCTGGACGTACGCCAGCCGCCCAACCTGCTGACCCCCTACAAACTGTCGCGCCTACGCGATGACCCAACGCTGTGCCGGCAGGCGCTGGAAACCAGCCACCTGCGTTACCGGGCACAAGCCGAGAGCCCGGCGTCGGCCAACTGCCCGCTGCAGAACGTATGGCGCATCGAGGGCGGCCAGGCGCGGCTGAGCAGCAGCTTTCTGGCCAGTTGCCCGTTGGCGGTGGCCTATGCACTGTTCGAAAACCATGGCTTGCAGCCGGCGGCGCAGGAAGTGTTTGGGCAACCGGTGACGCAGGTCGATCACCTGGGCAGCTTTGCCTGCCGCAACGTCTACCACCGCAAGCAGGCCCGTTTGAGCCAGCACGCCACGGCCAATGCGCTGGACATCAGCGGTTTTCGCCTGAAGGACGGCCAGCGCATTATCCTGGCGCGTGACTGGCAGGCGGGCGGGCAGAAGGCGGAATTCTTGCGTCAGGTGCAGCAGGCCGCTTGCGAGAGCTTCAGCACGGTACTGGGGCCGGATTACAACGCTGCGCACCGCAACCACTTTCACCTGGACATGGGGCGCTGGCAGATCTGTCGTTAGCCTCAGGCGTACGCGCGCACGTTGTTCAGCACCACTGGGCGCGCCCAGTGGATGTCGAACGCCAGGTCATTCTGCTGCTTGGCCAGGGTGGCGTCGTCGAACGGTTCCGGGGCCGGGTCCAGCAGGTTGCTTTCCAGCTCGGCGATGGGCAGGAACAGTGACCGTGGCGTGGGGCCAGGGCCGGGTTCGGCGATCGGCTGACCCTGGTTCATCACCACCGGGCGCAGCCAGCTGTTGTTGATGTCGAGCTGGCGCTGTTGCTCGATCAGTTCCATGGCGCTGAACGGCTCGGGGGCGGGCGGCAGCAGCTTGGCTTCAAGTTCGGCCTTGGGCAGAAACAACGGTTCGGGTGGCGCCACGATGGTGTCGTGCACCGGGCAGGCGCGCTGGGCGTCGATCAAGGCCAGTGCACGGGCGCCGCCGATGGGTTCGCCGCTGTCCTGGTCGTATTGCACGAACGACTGGCTGACGCCGTCTACGGGCTCTTCCTGCTGCTCGGCCATGGCCCGGGCAAAGAAATCCTGCCACAGGTGGCTGACGCCCCCGAGTGCCTGGGTGTTGTGCTGACTGTAGTTGCCGACGGGCGACAAATAGGTCAAGCCGATGGGAAGAGTATCTGACATGGCAGTCGTGCGCGCTGTGCTCTGGCAGAATAGCGGGATATTGCCTGTATCGGCCGTGGCTGCCGATTCATTAAGGGCTTGGTTTGATTTTTCGGGTGTGAACGATGGAAGAGCAAGGCACGGGTATCAGGGTCGAGGCGATGACAGCTGAGTATGCGCAACAGGCCACGGCGTGGGCTGAACGCCTGGGCCTGCCGCTGCAGGACGATACCGCTGCTTTCGCGGTGCAGGTGGGCGCCGATGGCTTGCAGATTCAGCAACTTGGCCCGCAGGCGCCTGGGCCGGTGCGTGTGGACTTCGTCGAAGGCCAGGCTGCGCATCGCCGCCAGTTTGGCGGCGGCAACGGGCAGATGATCGCCAAGGCCGTGGGCATTGCCCAAGGTATCCGGCCGCAGGTGCTGGATGCCACGGCGGGGCTGGGCAAGGACGCGTTCGTGCTGGCCAGCCTTGGCTGCCAGATGACCCTGATCGAGCGCCAGCCGCTGATTGCCGCGCTGCTGGAGGACGGCCTGGCGCGGGCGCGAGCGGATGAAGAAGTGGGCCCGATTGTCGGGCGCATGCGCCTGCTGACCGGCAACGCCATCGAGCGCATGCGCGCCTGGGAAGGAGAGGCGCCGCAGGTGATCTACCTCGACCCGATGTTCCCGCACCGCGACAAGAGCGCCCTGGTGAAAAAGGAAATGCGTGTGTTCCGGCCTTTGGTGGGCGATGACCTGGATGCCCCGGCGCTGCTTGAAGCCGCCCTGGCGCTGGCCAGCCACCGGGTGGTGGTGAAGCGCCCGCGCAAGGCACCGATCATCGACGGGCCGAAGCCGAGCCACAGCCTGGAAGGCAAGTCGAGCCGGTATGACATTTATCCGAAGAAGGCGTTGAAAGCCTGACGTTTGTGTGGCCTGCCCAGGCCTCTTCGCGGGTAAGCTCGCGAAGAGGCCTGCAAAGATATCCAGGTATCAGGGTTTGAATGCCTTCAAGAACACCCCCACCACCTCGCGCACATGCGCCTCGGCTTCATCGCCTTCCAGCGGCCCCGCACATCCCAGTAGCAAGCGGTAATCCGGTGCCCCTTTGACCAGGCAGAAGAAGTGCTCCGCGGCGCGCAGCGGGTTGTCGATGCGCAGCAGCCCGCGCTCATGTGCCCCACGCAGTAGCGCTTCCATGCCTGCGAGCACGCGCTTGGGCCCGGCCTCGTAGAAGTACTCGCCAAAACTCGGGTCCAGGCTGCCCTGGGCCATGATCAGGCGGCTGAGCTTGATCGCTTCGTCACTGCTGATAAGCGCCTGGAAGTTGCGGGCAATCGTCAGCAGCACTTCTTCCACCGGTACCCCCTCGGGATACTCGAACAGCAGGTCAGGCAACTGGATCTGGCAGGTGGCCATGACCGCCGAACAGAACAATGTCTGTTTGTCGGTGAAGTGGCTGTACACGGTGAGCTTTGAAACACCTGCCGCCGCAGCGACCGCATCCATGCTGGTGTTGGCGTAGCCAAGGCTGAGGAACAGGGCCTTGGCCGCTTCAAGGATCGCCTCGCGCTTGGCCAGGTCCTTGGGCCGGCCTGGGCCGATGGGTGCGTCGTTGAGCATTGTGGTCTGCATCTGGTTTAAGAATCCCCATCTTAACGGGTCAGCCGCGATACGGCTAAACCTAGCTCACATTTACCTGCGGCCTGCCAGCGCTCAGTTGATCGACAGGGTGGGCGTTCAGCCGCCGCTTGATCTCACAGGCGCCAGAGGGCTCCAGCCAGGTCGTCGAAAAGCCAGCGCATGCCCTTCCCGGCATCGTTGCGCTGATTTAATATACCAGCCAGTACAAATATTAAATGTGCACTCCGCGAAAGGATTCATCATGTTGCGCCATGCCTTGTCCATCGCTCTGCCCGCCGCTGCTGCCCTGCTTCTGGCGGCGTGTGGCCAGGAAGCTGCCCCACCCGCCGCGCCGCGCCCGGCGCTGGTGGTGCAGCCACAGCCGGCCGAAGCCGCTGCCGACAGTTACCCCGGCGAAGTGCGCGCGCGCTTCGAGCCGGAGCTGGCCTTCCGCATTGGCGGCAAGGTCAGCAAGCGCCTGGTGGAGGAGGGGCAGCGGGTCAAGGCCGACCAGCCGCTGGCCGAGCTGGACCCGCAGGACGTGCGCCTGCAACTTGAAGCCAATCGCGCCCAGCTGGCGGCTGCCGAGGCCAACCTGGCATTGGTGCGCGCCGAGCGCGACCGCTACCAGAAGCTGCTGGAACGGCAGATGGTCAGCCACTCCCAGTTCGACAACGCCGAAAACCTTTACCGTGCAGGCCTTGCCCGTCTGAAGCAGGCCAAGGCCGAGTTCGATGTGGCGGGCAACCAGGCCGAATATGCCGTATTGCGTGCGCCGCAGGCCGGGGTGATCGCCAAGCGCCAGGTTGAAGTGGGCCAGGTGGTCGCCGCCGGGCAGACCGTGTTCACCCTTGCCGCCGATGGCGAGCGAGAAGTGGCCATCGGCCTGCCGGAGCAGCAGTTTGCCCGCTTCGCTGTGGGCCAACCGGTGAGCGTGGAGCTGTGGTCGCACCCGCAGGCGCGTTTCCAGGGGCGCATTCGCGAGCTGTCACCGGCCGCCGACCCGCGCTCGCGCACGTTCGCGGCGCGCATCGCCTTCACCACGGCCGCCGTACCGGCCGAGCTGGGCCAGAGCGCCCGGGTGTTCATCGCCAAGGACGGGCTGATCCCGCTGGCGGTACCGCTGTCGGCAGTGACTGCGGAAAACGGTCAGGCCTATGTCTGGCGGGTGAACAAGGAAAGCCGCCTGGAGCGGGCGACCGTGCGCCTGGGGGCTTATGGCAGCGACAGCGTGCCGGTGCTCGAAGGCCTGGACCCGGGTGACTGGGTGGTTGCCGCTGGTGGCCATGTACTGCGCGAGGGCCAGGAGGTACGCCCCGTGGACCGCAGCAACCGTGTAGTGAACCTGACGGCCAAGGAGTAAGTCCCGATGGGTTTCAACCTTTCTGCCTGGGCGCTGCGCAACCGCCAGATCGTCCTGTTCCTGATGATCCTGCTGGCCGCCATTGGCGCCATGTCGTACACCAAACTTGGCCAGAGCGAGGACCCGCCATTCACCTTCAAGGCCATGGTCATCCGCACCCTGTGGCCAGGCGCCAGCGCTGAAGAAGTGGCGCGGCAGGTGACCGAGCGCATCGAGAAGAAGCTGATGGAAACCGGTGAGTACGAGAGAATCGTCTCGTTCTCTCGCCCCGGCGAATCGCAGGTTACTTTCATGGCCCGCGACTCGCTGCACTCCAAGGACATCCCCGAGTTGTGGTACCAGATCCGCAAGAAGGTTGCGGACATTCGCCACACCTTGCCGCCGGAGATCCAGGGCCCGTTCTTCAACGACGAGTTCGGCACCACCTTCGGCAACATCTATGCGCTGACTGGCGAAGGCTTTGACTATGCGGTGCTCAAGGACTACGCCGACCGTATCCAGATCCAGCTGCAGCGGGTCAAGGATGTGGGCAAGGTCGAGCTGATCGGCCTGCAGGACGAGAAAGTCTGGATCGAGCTGTCCAACCTCAAGTTGGCCACCCTCGGCGTGCCCCTGGAAGCCGTGCAGAAGGCGTTGCAAGAGCAGAACGCGGTGAGCACCGCCGGTTTCTTCGAGACGCCCAGCGAGCGCTTGCAACTGCGCGTGAGCGGGCGTTTCGACAGTGTCGAGCAGATCCGCCAGTTCCCCATTCGCGTGGGTGATCGCACCTTCCGGATTGGTGATGTCGCCGAGGTGCACCGTGGCTTCAACGACCCACCTGCACCGCGCATGCGCTTCATGGGCGAGGATGCCATTGGCCTGGCGGTGTCGATGAAAGACGGTGGCGACATCCTGGTACTGGGCAAGGCCCTGGAAGGCGAGTTCGAGCGCCTGGCGCATAACCTGCCTGCCGGCATGGCGCTGCGCAAGGTTTCGGATCAGCCGGCGGCGGTGAAGGCCGGCGTGGGCGAGTTCGTGCAGGTGCTGGTCGAGGCGTTGATCATTGTGCTGCTGGTGAGCTTCTTCTCGCTGGGCCTGCGCACTGGCCTGGTGGTGGCGCTGGCCATTCCGCTGGTGTTGGCCATGACCTTTGCCGCCATGCACTACTTCGGCATCGGCCTGCACAAGATTTCCCTTGGCGCGCTGGTGCTGGCCCTGGGCTTGCTGGTGGACGACGCGATCATTGCCGTGGAGATGATGGCGATCAAGATGGAGCAGGGCTATGACCGCCTCAAGGCAGCCAGCTATGCCTGGACGAGTACGGCCTTCCCGATGCTCACCGGTACGCTGATCACGGCAGCAGGCTTTCTGCCGATTGCCACCGCGGCCTCCAGCACGGGCGAATACACCCGGTCGATCTTCCAGGTGGTCACCATCGCTTTGCTGACCTCTTGGGTGGCGGCCGTGGTGTTCGTGCCTTACCTGGGCGAGCGCCTGCTACCCGACCTGGCCAAGCTGCATGCGGCGCGTCATGGCAAGGACGGCCATGCACCAGACCCATACGCCACCCCGTTCTACCAGCGCGTGCGACGGCTGGTGGAGTGGTGCGTACGGCGGCGCAAGACGGTAATTCTGCTGACCATCGCTGCCTTTGTCGGCAGCATCCTGCTGTTCCGCTTCGTACCCCAGCAGTTCTTCCCGGCTTCCGGGCGCCCGGAGCTGATGGTTGACCTGAAGCTGGCCGAAGGTGCCTCGCTGGCCAATACCGCCGAGCGGGTCAAGCAGCTGGAGGGGCTGCTCAAGCAGCAGGACGGTATCGACAACTACGTGGCCTATGTGGGCACCGGTTCGCCGCGCTTCTACCTGCCGCTGGACCAGCAACTGCCGGCAGCCAGCTTTGCCCAGTTCGTGGTGCTGGCCAAGTCGATGGAAGACCGCGAGCGCCTGCGCAGTTGGCTGATCAGCACTGTGGACCAGCAGTTCCCCGACCTGCGTGCCCGGGTCACGCGCCTGGAAAACGGCCCGCCTGTGGGCTACCCGGTGCAGTTCCGGGTCACTGGCGAGCATATCGAGAAGGCCCGTGCACTGGCCCGTGAAGTGGCGGACAAGGTGCGCGAGAACCCGCATGTGGTGAACGTGCACCTGGACTGGGAGGAACCCAGCAAGGCGGTGTTCCTCGAAATCGACCAGGACCGCGCCCGTGCGCTGGGCGTGAGCACTTCGCACCTGGCGAGCTTCCTGCAAAGCTCGCTGATCGGCACCACGGTCAGCCAGTACCGCGAGGACAACGAACTGATCGAGATCCTGCTGCGCGGCACCCTCCAGGAGCGCAGCGAGCTGGGCAACCTGGGTAGCCTGGCATTGCCCACCGACAATGGCCAGAGCGTGGCGCTGTCGCAGGTGGCGACCCTGGAGTACGGCTTTGAAGAAGGCATTATCTGGCACCGCAACCGCTTGCCGACGGTGACCGTGCGTGCCGATATCTACGACCAGGAGCAGCCGGCGACGCTGGTGAAGCAGATTCTGCCGACCCTGCAGGAAATCCGCGCCAAGCTGCCCGATGGCTACCTGCTGGAGGTGGGCGGCACGGTGGAGGACTCCGAACGGGGGCAGAAATCGGTGAATGCCGGCATGCCACTGTTCATTGTGGTAGTCCTGAGCTTGCTGATGATCCAGCTGCGCAGTTTCTCGCGCACGGTGATGGTGTTCCTCACCGCGCCGCTGGGGTTGATCGGTGTGACCCTGTTCCTGCTGGTGTTCCGCCAGCCATTCGGCTTTGTCGCCATGCTTGGCACCATTGCCTTGGCGGGGATGATCATGCGCAACTCGGTGATCCTGGTGGACCAGATCGAGCAGGACATCGCAGCGGGGATGGAGCGCTGGCAGGCGATCATCGAGGCTACGGTGCGGCGCTTCCGGCCGATCGTGCTGACCGCGCTGGCGGCGGTGCTGGCCATGATCCCGTTGTCGCGTAGTGTGTTCTATGGACCGATGGCGGTGGCGATCATGGGTGGGCTGATCGTGGCCACGGTGCTTACACTGCTGTTCCTGCCGGCGTTGTATGCGGCGTGGTTCAGGGTGAAGAAGGGCTGAAGACCGCAGGGGGAGGGCTTGGCCCTCCCTTCGCGGGTGAACCCGCTCCTACGACGGCCTGTGTCCAACCCCGCCGCCGTGTAGGAGCGGGTTTACCCGCGAATACGGTGGCGGCAGCAACGGTGAGCGGCTGGTGAAAATTGGCCAGCAGGCCCGGCCCTTTCGCGGGTGAACCCGCTCCTACAGAGGACCGCGCAGGCTTTTCGATCATTGTAGGAGCGGGTTTACCCGCGAATACGGTGGCGGCAGCAACGGTGAGCGGCTGGTGAAAATTGGCCAGCAGGCCTGGCCCTTTCGCGGGTGAACCCGCTCCTACAGAGGACCGCGCAGGCTTTTCGATCATTGTAGGAGCGGGTTTACCCGCGAATACGGTAGCGGCAGCAACGTTGAACGGCTGGTGAAAATTGGCCAGCAGGCCCGGCCCTTTCGCGGGTGAACCCGCTCCTACAGCGCGCCGAAGACCTTCTTGGCCAGGCTGGTAGCCGCAGCTGCCGGGTTCTGGCGAATGCTCTGCTCCTGCTTGCCGATCATCTCGAACAGGCCATCCAGCGCCTTCTCGGTCACGTAGTTCTCGATATTGGCGTCATCCTTGACCAGCCCCAGGCCTTTGGCCTGGGCGGCGAAGGCATTGTACTGCTGGGCCACGCCAACCTTGTCGGTGGCCTGCTTGACGATTGGCAGGAACTTGGCGCGGATCTGCTCGCGGCTGCTCTTGTTCAGGTACTGGGTGGCCGAGTCGTCACCGCCGCTGAGAATGCCCTTGGCATCGGTCACGCTCATGTTCTTGACGGCATCCACCAGAATCGCCTGGGCCTGCGGCACGGCGGCCTCGGCGGCTTTGTTCATGCTGGTTTCCAGGGCTTCGACCTGTTCACCCTTGCCGAACATCTTCATCGCCTTGGCGGCTTTGCCCAGGTTGCCTGGCAGCTCGATGCGCACGTCCGGATTATTGCTGAAGCCGCCTGGGGTGCTCAGTTGCTTGACGGCCAGTTGCGCACCTTGGGTCAGGGCATCTTTCAGGCCGCCGGTGGCGTCTTTCTGGCTGAGGTCGCCCAGCGACAGGGCCAGGGCGCTGGCCGACAGCAGCAGGCCGGCGCACAGGGTGGTGAAGCGCAGGGAAGTGCGGATCATGAAGCTTTCCTTGTAAACGGATGAGTGCGGGTATCAGCGAACCTGATCTACCTTGATGCGTACCGATTGCGGGTCACTGCCATCAAGCGCGACACCGTGGTGTTCGGTATTGATGAACAGCAACTTGCCATTCAGCTCGATGCGCGCGCTCACCGCATAGCGGTGGCCAGGCTTGACCTGCGCGGGGTCATAGGTGAGATGGAACGGCAGCGGCACGTTGCCTTTGACCGGACCGGCCTGGCGCGCCAGGGTCACGGCAGGGGCGTCCATCAGCGACACATCCTGCAGTTCCACGCTCAGGGTGGCGGCAGGCGGCAGGGCAATGCGCTGCAGGTAGAAGACTTCGCCGTCCAGGCTGGCCTGGTTGGGTGGGGTTTGGCTGGAGCAGGCTGCAAGCAGGGATGCGCAACACAGCATAAAGAGCTTTTTCATGGAATCTCCGGTGTCCTTGGAGCTGGCTTGTGGCCAACCCCACGGACTTTAGCGGATTTTGCCGACCGATGAACCGTTAGAGGGTCGAAGTTTCCAGCCCGTCGTCACGGTGCAGGGCCACCTGGCGGATCGACAGGCGCAGCTCGGCCGACAGTACTCGCTTGGCCACGCCCTCGGCCAGCTCGCCGAGCTTGTCGTGATAACCCAGCTTGCCTTGCGCGTCGGCGTGCAGCACGCCTTGCTGAAGCAAGGTCTGGATGAAGTGGCGGAACAGCGTCTTGTCGAAGAACTCCGGTGCGTTCAGGCCATGCAGGATCGACAGGCGCTGGGCCATCATCACGCACAGGTCTTCCAGCGCTTCGGCGCTCAGGCTGTTCTGCCCGCTGTTGATCAGCAGCGAGGTGGCCATGTAGAAGCGCTGCAGGGTCTGGGTGATGGTGCGGGCGAGCAGGGTCAGCAACACGAACTGCCGCGAGCTGGGCGCCGGGCGCACGTACAGGTCGTTGTCCTGGCGCAGCAGGCCCTGTTCCACCAGCGCGACCAGCCATTGGTCGATGACCTCGTCCAGCTGTTCTGGCGTCCAGCGCAGGAACAGTTCGGCCTGCAGATAGGGATAAAGCGCATGCACATACTGGCCCAGCAGTTGGCGGCTCATGCGGGAACTGCTGAGGAAGAAGCTGGCCAGCAGCGCCGGCAGGGCGAAGATGTGCAGCACGTTGTTGCGGTAGTAGGTCATCAGCACCGCGTTGCCTTCATCCAGGTAGAGGATGCGGCCCAGGGCGTCCTTCTGCTCGGCCACCAGGTTCATGCTGCGCACATGTTCGATCAGTGCCTGGCCGTCGCCCTCGGGCAGGGTGGTGTGCGGCGAGTAGGGCACTTGGCGCAGCAGCGCCAGGTACAGGTCGAGAACGCGGGTCAGGGCGCGCTCGTCCAGGGCAAGGCGGCTGGTCGACAGCAGTGCCAGGGCCACCAGGTTGACCGGGTTGATGGCGGCCGCCTCGTTGAGGTGACGGGCCACGGTTTCTCCAAGGCGGGCGGTGGTGGCGTTGAGCCAATCCGGCCGGTACTGCGGACCGTGATCCTGTTCACGCCAGCCGGGCTGCTGCTGGTCGAGGAAACCAGCCAGGCGGATGGGTTCGCCGAAGTTGACGTAGACCTGGCCAAAGCGCTGCTTGAGTGCACCGAACACCTTGAAGATGTCCAACACCGACTCCTTCTTCTTGCTGGCGCCGCGCAGTTCGCCCAGGTAGGTACGGCCTTCGAGCACGCGTTCGTAGCCGATGTACACCGGCACGAACACGATTGGCGTACGCGACGAGCGCAGGAAGCTGCGCAGGGTAATGGCCAGCATCCCGGTGCGCGGCTGCAACATGCGCCCGGTGCGCGAGCGGCCGCCTTCGACGAAGTACTCGACCGGGAAGCCCTTGGTGTACAGGGTGTGCAGGTACTCGTTGAACACTGCCGTGTAAAGCGGGTTGCCCTTGAACGTGCGGCGCATGAAGAAGGCGCCACCACGGCGTAGCAGGTTACCGACCACAGGCATGTTGAGGTTGATGCCCGCAGCCACGTGCGGCGGGGTGAGGCCGTTGCGGAACAGCAGGTACGACAGCAGCAGGTAGTCGATGTGGCTGCGGTGGCACGGCACGTAGATCACTTCATGGCCAGGGGCGATACCCTGCACCTGTTCGATGTGGTTGACCTTGATGCCGTCGTAGATCTTGTTCCAGAACCAGCTGAGCACCACTTCGAGGAAGCGGATGGCGGTATAGGTGTAGTCCGAGGCTATCTCGTTGCCATAGCGCAGTGCCTGGGCCTCGGCTTTGGCCAGCGGCAGGTTCTCGCGCTGAGCTTCGTCGGCAATCGCCTGGCGCACTTGCGGGGCATGGACCAGGCCTTTGACCAGGGTGCGTCGGTGCGAGATGTCCGGGCCGATGACGGCAGTCTTGAGGTTGCGAAAGTGCACGCGCATCAGGCGCTGGGCCATGCGCACGGTGCGCTCGTGACCTTTGTTGTGCTGCACCAGTTCGCGCAGGTGGATTGGCGCGGAGAACTGTACCCGGGTCTTGCGCCCCAGGATCAGTACGGTCAGCAGCCGGCGCAGGCGCCCGGTTACCGCCCAGCTGTCGGCGAACAGCAGCTTCCAGGGGCTGGACTCGCTGGCCGGGGTCTGGCCCCAGAACACGCTGACAGGAATGATCTGCGCATCTTCTTCGGCATGCTGGCTGACGGCAGCCACCAGGCGCTCGAGCGTGGGCGGGGCGCCGCTTTTGTCCTGGCGGCCGAGCCAGTCCGGGTCGGGGGTCAGGTAGAAGAACGCGGCGGGTTCCTGCAGTGGGCCCACGGCTACCGGCAGCACCGGGCGCGGCAGCCCCGCCTTGGTGCACTCGTGGTCGAGCACGGCCAGGTCGGTGAGCGCGGGCGAGGGCAACGCATAGAACACCGGCCGGCTGCGGTCGAGGTTGAGGGTCATGGAAGACTGGTTGATGGTCTCGGAGCGCACCCACAGGTACAACAGGCGACGCAGGCCGCCGAATATCAGGCGGTGCAGGGGGGAACGGGTCATGGGGTGTGTGCCCTGGGTGTGATGTTCAGGTGAGTATTCTGCTATTTAGTCTGCCGTATCGGCGTAAGTTCAGCAAAATTCGGCCAACGACGGGACCGTCATCAATTTTTTTTGTTCTGTGTCATATACTCGGCCTGCCACTTGCAGGATATTTCAGCAAGCGGCGTTGGCACGGGGCATGTGACCTCGTGCCTGCAAGGCGATCTTCACAATAAAAATCCGGAGTAGTTCAGATGTCGTCTCGTGAGACTGGGAATGTAAAGTGGTTCAACGATGCCAAGGGTTATGGCTTCATTCAGCGCGAAGGTGGTGCGGATGTGTTCGTCCACTATCGGGCGATTCGCGGTGAGGGGCATCGTACCCTGGTCGAAGGGCAGCGGGTGGAGTACGCCTGCGTGCAGGGCCAGAAAGGCCTGCAAGCCGAAGACGTAGTGGGCCTCTGAGCCTCTGGTTTCAAGCCGTAGGAGCGGGCTTGCCCGCGAAGCAGCCACTACGGTGGCTGCCACGGGCGAGGCCCGTGTTCGCGGGTAAGCACGCTCCTACAGAAACGAGCAAGCCTGCCGTTTCATGATGTACGCCAGGTGATTTCCTCTTCACCGTCGGCGCTGATGCGGACCCAGCGGTCAGCATCTTCTTCCCCGTCTTCCTCGACCCAGCCACCCGGCGCGCAGCGCACTTCCACACCCAGCGCGGCAAATGCGGCGCGGGCGCAGGCAACGTCATCGGCCCACGGCGTCTGGTCGCTTTCCAGGTACAGGCTGTTCCATTTCCCTACAGCCTTGGGTAACCAAGTGACCGGAATGTTACCGGCCTGGCATTTGAAGGTATGGCCTTTCTGCTTCCACTCGGTGCACGGGCCGATTGCCTGGGCGAGCCACTCGGCAATCTGCTTGTGGTCGACGTCGGCGTCCTTCAGGTAGATCTCGATATCAGGTTGACGCATAAGGGCTCCGGGTGTGCTCAGTCTTGGCGCACGAAATAGTCATAACGCATGGAAACCGTGACCTCGAACGGCTCGGGCTGGTCGATCACCCGGGCACGTTTTTCGGCGCTGGCGCGCCAGCCGTGTGGGGTCATGGCCAGCAGGTCGGCGCGGGCCTTGGGCGCGGCCAGGCTCAGGCGGAACTCGAGGGTTTCGCTGTGGGCGTGGGCCATGCCTTCAGGGACCAGGGCCAGGTGCTTGTCGTCGGCATAAGGGCGTACTTCATCGTAGAGCACTTCACGCAGTTCCATCAGGTGGCCGCTGGTCGGGCCGACCCGCATCAGGCCGCCGCCGGGGCTGAGCAAGCGCTTGGCCTCGGCCCAGTCCAGCGGGCTGAAAACGCTGGCGATGAACTGGCAGCTGGCGTCGGTCAGCGGCACGCGGGCCATGCTGGCGACCATCCAGGTGACCGCCGGTGCTCGGCGGCAGGCGCGCTTGACCGCTTCGCGGGAGATGTCCAGCGCATAGCCGTCGGCGGCCGGCAAGGCCTGGGCGATCTGTGCGGTGTAGTAACCCTCGCCGCAGCCGATGTCCAGCCAGGCGCCAGGCTGGCGCTCGGCGGCCAGCTCGGCCAGGCGGCGGGCGACTGGCGCGTAATGGCCGGCGTCGAGAAAGTCGCGGCGTGCCTCGACCATCGCCTGGTTGTCACCGGGGGCGCGGCTGTTCTTGTGCTGCACCGGCAGCAGGTTCAGGTAACCCTGGCGGGCGCGGTCGAAGCGGTGGCCGGCCGGGCACACCACACCATTGTCGAGCCGGCTCAGCGGCGCCTGGCAAAGCGGGCAGGCAAGCATCAGGCGAGCAACCGGACCAGGGTCTGGTAGTAGATTTCGGTCAGCAGATCGAGGTCGCTGGCCAGGATCCGCTCGTCAACCTGGTGGATGGTGGCGTTGACCGGGCCGAGTTCGACCACCTGGGTGCCCATGGTTGCGATGAAGCGGCCATCGGAGGTACCGCCGCTGGTGGAGGGCTGGGTATCGCGACCGGTGACGCCCTTGATGCTGGCCGCCACGGCGTCGAGCAGCTCGCCTGGTTCGGTCAGGAACGGCAGGCCCGACAGTGCCCAGTCGACCGACCAGTCCAGTTCATGCTTGTCGAGAATCGCCGACACTCGGGCCTGCAGGCCTTCGACGGTGGACTCGGTAGAGAAGCGGAAGTTGAACAGCGCGGTCAGCTCGCCCGGGACCACGTTGGTGGCGCCGGTGCCGGAATTGAGGTTGGAGATCTGGAAGCTGGTTGGCGGGAAGAACGCATTGCCCTCGTCCCAGTGCTCGGCAGCCAGTTCCGCCAGGGCCGGGGCGGCCAGGTGGATCGGGTTGCGCGCCAGGTGCGGGTAGGCCACATGGCCCTGTTTGCCGCGTATGGTCAGCTTGGCGCCCAGCGAACCGCGGCGACCGTTCTTGACCACGTCACCCAGCAAGGTGGTGCTGGACGGTTCGCCGACGATGCACCAGTCCAGGCGCTCGTTGCGCGCTTTCAGGCGCTCGACCACCGCTTTGGTGCCGTGGTGGGCGGGTCCTTCCTCGTCGCTGGTGATCAGAAACGCGACCTTGCCGCGGTGGTTCGGGTAGTCCTGCACGAAGCGCTCGCTGGCGATGACCATGGACGCCAGGCTGCCCTTCATGTCGGCGGCGCCACGGCCGCAGAGCATGCCGTCGGCGTCGATCAGCGCCTCGAACGGTTCATGCTGCCATTGCTGGACCGGGCCGGTAGGCACCACGTCGGTGTGGCCGGCAAAACACAGTACCGGGCCGTCCTGGCTGCCGTGGGTGGCCCAGAAGTTGTCGACATCTTCAATGCGCATCGGCTCCAGCTGGAAACCGACGGCGCCCAGACGGTTCATCATCTGCGCCTGGCAATCGGCGTCGACGGGGGTGACCGAGGGGCGACGGATCAGGTCGCAGGCCAGTTGAAGGGTAGGCGAGAGCTCGGCAGGGGCCGTCATGGGGGACTCCGGGGCAAGGCAAGGCGGGGAAATCTGAGGGGCGTTATCTTATATCAAATGGTTTCGGGCAGCACGGCCCATTCGCGGGCACGCCCGCTCCCACAGGTACTGCACAGCTCTGAACGCCTGTGCCAAGCCTGTGGGAGCGGGCGTGCCCGCGAATGGGCTGCACAGGTCAGCCCAGGCAACTTCAAGCCTGCTGCGCTTCGGCGGCCTTTTCTGCGGGCTTGGGCAGCGACGACAGGAACGCCATCACCAGCGCTGCTACATAAGGCAACGACTGCACCAGCAGCATCGCCACCCAGAAGCGCATGTCCGAACTCGGCAGCCCCTGCACCAGGTAGATACCCAACGCCGCGCCCCACAGCAGCACCATGATGAACAGCTCTTCACGGGCTTCGGAAATCGCCACCAGCAACCCATGGCTGTCAGCGTTCTTCGGCGTGCGGAAGAACGGCATGCTGCTGGTGAAGAAACCATACAGTACCGCCTTGGCGATGGTGTGCGACAGTGCCAGCCCGGCCAGCGCAGCTGCGAAGGCATCTTTGAGGTTCACCCCCACCGCTCGGCGGTACAGGAAGATGATCTTGCCGACCTTGAAGAAGAACAGCGCCAGCGGCGGGATGGCGAAGATCATCAGGGGCGGATCGACCCGATGCGGCACGATGATCATCGCCGCCGACCACAACAGCGCGCCGATGGTGAAGAAGATGTTCATGCCATCGGCGATCCACGGTAGCCAGCCGGCCAGGAAGTGGTAGCGCTGGCCACGGGTCAGCTGGCTGCCTTTGCCGCGCAGCAGCGCGCCGGCGTGGTGCTTGATGATCTGGATGGCGCCGTAGGCCCAGCGGAAGCGTTGCTTCTTGAAGTCGATGAAGGTGTCGGGCATCAGGCCCTTGCCGTAGCTGTTGTGGGCGTAGGCGGCGGACAGGCCTTTCTCGAACACGCGCAGGCCCAGTTCGGCATCCTCGCAGATGCACCACTCGGCCCAGCCCAGTTCTTCCAGCACACTGCGCCGGGTCATGGTCATGGTGCCGTGCTGGATGATCGCGTCACGGTCGTTGCGGGTGACCATACCGATGTGGAAGAAGCCCTTGTATTCGCTGTAGCACAGCTTCTTGAAGGCGCTTTCGTGCTGGTCGCGGTAATCCTGCGGTGACTGCACCACGGCAATTTTCGGGTCGGCGAAGTGCGGCACCATGTGCTTGAGCCAGTTGCGGTCGACGCAGTAGTCCGAGTCGATTACCGCGATCACTTCGGCGTCCTTTGCCGTGTGCGGGATCAGGTAATTCAGCGCGCCACCCTTGAAGCCGGCCAGTGGCGCGACGTGGAAGAACTTGAAGCGCTCGCCAAGCTTCTCGCAGTGGGCCTTGAGCGGCTCCCACACGGCCGGGTCCTTGGTGTTGTTGTCGATCACCAGCACTTCGTAGTCGGGGTAGTCCAGGGCGGCCAAGGCGTCCAGGGTCTGTTTCACCATCTCAGGTGGCTCGTTGTAGCACGGCACATGCACCGACACCTTGGGCCGGTAGGCACTGTCGGCCTGCACGGGCAGGAACTCGCGGCGGCGCTTGTGTATCCAGACCGCCTCGGCCAGTTCGTGGGCCTCGGTGAGCAGCACGATGAACACGCCCAGCGCGCCGAGGGCCAGCAGCACGCCCACGGTCAGGCTGAACCAGGTGCTGTATTGCTGGCTGTAGTCGTAGGCGATCCACACCAGTACCGACCCGCACAGGAAGGTGATGAACGTCAGGAAGGTACGGCCACGCTGGCGCAGGGCCGAGCCATCGATGAACAGCACCATCAAGGCGATCATTGCCAGCACCACCGACGCCACTGCCAGGGCCCGCCACTGCGGGATCGCCACCACGGGGCCGTCGAAGTTGAACTTCTGCTGGCGCTCGGCGTTGTAGACGCCCCAGTAGGCGCCTACCGAACCTTCGTCGCTGGCCTTCCAGGGTTGGTCATAGGCTTCAATGACAAAGTAGTTGTAGCCACGGCGGTTGAGGGTGTTGACCAGGGTGCGCAAGTAGATGGCCTGGTCGGCCTGTGTGGCATCGGCACCACCGCGCATGCGGCCGTTGCTCGGCCAGCCGACTTCCGACAGCAGCAGGGGTTTGCGCGGGAACTGGTGCTTCAGTTCACGGGCGCGCTCGAGGACGAACTCGACCGAATCCTTCATCGGCACGAACTCCCAGTAGGGCAGGATGTGCGCGGCAATCAGGTCGACGTGCCTGGCCAGCTCAGGATGTTCCTTCCAGATGTGCCATTGTTCACTGGTGGTCACGGGCACCTTCACGGCTGCGCGTACCCGGTCCAGGTATTTGATCAGGTTTTCCGGTGTGACCTCTTCACGGAACAGCGCCTCGTTGCCGACCACCACCCGCACCACGCTGCGCGATGTGTTGGCCAGCTGGATGGCCGTGGCGATTTCGCGCTCGTTGCGCTCCAGGTCCGGGCTGATCCATATCCCCAGCGTCACCCGCAGGCCGAACTCTTCGGCCAGGCGCGGGATGTCGGCCTGGGTGCCTTCCACGGTATAGATACGGATGCTGTCGGTCAGTTTGCTCAGTTGCTCCAGGTCCTGGCGCATTTCGTCGTCAGTGGGGTACTGACCCTTCTGTGGGCTTTCGCCCAGGCGGAACGGCGAATACGAAAAACCAGAGATCTGTTCTGGCCAGGCGGGGGCGGAGACCGGGCGGTTGATCAGTGCCCAGAACCCGGTGAACAGTGCGGCGATGGTCAGCACCACTACCAGGTTCAGGCCGAATTTACGTGAAGACATCGTCGTCCATTCATGTCGAAGTGATAGGACATTAAAGCAGGGTTGGCAGTCTCTTTCCTAACGATGCAGGCCAAGGGTCCACTGGCATATAATGCGCGCCGGTTTTTTGGGGTATGAACATGAGCACAGAAGATCCACGCTTTGCCGGCGTTGCCCGGCTGTATGGCGACCAGGGGCTGCAACGTCTGGGCCAGGCCCATGTGGCTGTGGTCGGTATTGGCGGGGTGGGCTCGTGGGTGGCCGAAGCACTGGCACGCAGCGGCGTGGGCGAGATTACCCTGTTCGACCTGGACGATGTCTGCGTCAGTAACACCAACCGCCAGGCCCATGCGCTGGAAGGGCAGGTGGGGCGGCCCAAGGTCGAGGTCATGGCCGAGCGCCTGCGGGCGATCAACCCGGCGTGCACGGTGCATGCGGTGGCCGACTTCGTCACCCGCGAGACCATGGCCGAGTACATCACCGAGCACCTCGACTGCGTGATCGACTGCATCGACAGCGTCATGGCCAAGGCGGCGTTGATCGCCTGGTGTCGGCGGCGCAAGATTGCCATTGTCACTACCGGTGGCGCGGGCGGGCAGATCGACCCGACGCAGATCCAGATCGCCGACCTGAACAAGACCTTCAACGACCCGTTGGCTTCGCGGGTGCGTTCCACCCTGCGCCGCGACTACAACTTCTCGCGGAATGTCAGCCGCAACTATGGCGTGCCGTGCGTGTTCTCCAGTGAACAGCTGCGTTACCCCAAGGGCGATGGCAGCGTCTGCCTGCAGAAAAGCTTCGTGGGTGAGGGCGTGCGGCTGGACTGCTCGGGTGGCTTTGGTGCAGTGATGATGGTGACCGCGACCTTTGGCATGGTAGCGGCGAGCAAGGCGATAGAAAAACTGGTGGCTGGAGCGCGCCGGCCGTCGGAACGGGTCAAGCCTGAATAGACCGTGTGGGCATCCTCGCGGGCCCGCCCGCTACAGGTGTTGCATCTCTCTCAAGCATGATGCCGTACCTGTGGGAGCGGGCAGGCCCGCGAAGAAACCAGCGCCGATTCAGCGGTTGGACGCCAACTCCGCCATCCGCTGCAACACCGCATGCAGCCCATTGCTGCGCGACGGCGACAGTTGGCGTTCCAGCCCGAGCTGGGTAAACCACTCGCGCAGATCAATCCCGGCCAGCTCCTCACTGGCCAGTCCCTGCACCCGTACCAGCAACAGCGCCAGCAGCCCACGCAACAAGCGGGCATCGCTGCTGGCCTTGAACCGCCACACGCCCTCGATCTGCTCGGCCACCAGCCACACCAGGCTCTCGCAGCCATGCACCCGGTTGGCCTCGGTCTTTTCGGCATCAGCCAGCGGCTCCAGGCGGTCACCCCACTGCATCAGCAGCCGCGCACGCTGTTCCCAGCCTTTGCCCTGTTGAAACGCTTCCAGCGCTTGGTGCGCCTGTTCCGGCAGGCTCATCGCAACAGCTCCAGGCCTTGGTCCAGCGCGTCGAAGAAACGCTGCACGTCATCGCTGTCGTTGTACAAACCCAGCGATACCCGTATCGCGCCTTCCAGCCCCAGCCCCTTCAGCAGTGGCATGGCGCAGTGGTGACCGGCACGTACGGCAATGCCCTGTTCAGTCAGCAGGTGAGCGATATCGGCGTTGTGCACGCCCTCGATGACGAAACTGGCCAGGGCCGTCTGCGGTGCGCCCAACACCCGCACGCCCTCGCGGTCGCCCAGGCCACGCAGCAGGTGCTGGTGCAGGCTGGCTTCATGCGCTGCGACCGCATGGGCATCGAGGCTGGCCAGATAGTCCAGTGTCGCACCCAGGCCGATCACCCCGGCAATCGGCGGCGTACCCGCTTCGAAGCCCAGGGGCGCGGGACGGAAGCTGGCGCTGTGGTACTCGGCCAGCTGCACCATCTCGCCACCGAACTGCCAGTGGCGCAACAGCTCCAGGGCCTGGGCGCGGCCATAGAGCACGCCGACGCCGTCCGGACCGTACAGCTTGTGGCTGGAAAACACATAGAAGTCGCAGCCCAGTTGCTGCATGTCCTGGCGACCATGCACCACGCCCTGGGCACCATCGACCACCGTCAGCGCGCCTTGGGCGCGGGCATGGGCCAGCAGCGCTGGCAGCGGTTGCCAGGTACCCAGCACGTTGGACAGCTGGCTGATGGCGAGCACTCGGGTGCGAGGGCCGATCAGTTGCAGTGCCTGGTCCTGGTCGATACGACCAAGGGCGTCCAGTGGCAGCACCACCAGGCGCAGGTTGCGCCGGTGCGCCAGCTGTTGCCAGGGCAGCAGGTTGGCATGGTGCTCCAGGGCACTGATGGCAATTTCGTCACCGGCTTCGAGGCGGTGCTCCAGGCCATAGGCCAGCAGGTTCAGTGCCGAGGTGGCGCCGTGGGTGAACACGATCTGCCGCGAGTCTGCGGCATTGAGCCAGGCGGCGACCTTGTCGCGGCTGGTTTCGAAGGCCTGGGTCGCCAGCGCACCTGGCAAATGCTGGGCACGGTGCACGTTGGCCGCGCCATGGCCGTAGTAATGGCTCAGGGCATCGAGCAAGGCTTGCGGCTTCTGGGTGGTGGCGGCGCTGTCCAGATAGGTCTGGTGCTGCCGTTGCAGGGCGGCGATGGCGGGGAAGTCGGCACGCCAGGGAGAGGGCTGGAACATGTTTGCGAGGCCTGGAATGAAAATCGGGTCTGGTGCATTGGCGCCAGACCCGATCTTAACACCTCAAACCCGGCAGGGTTCTCAGTTGTGAGCGTGCAGCGCTTCGTTCAGCTCGATGGCCGACTTGTGGGTCTTGCATTCTACCGCGCCGTTCAGCGAGTTGCGGCGGAACAGCAGGTCGGTCTGGCCGGCCAGGTCGCGGGCCTTGACCACTTTGACCAGTTCGTTGTTCTCGTCCAGCAGGTTCACCTTGGTGCCCGCGGTGATGTACAGGCCGGCTTCGACGGTGTTGCGGTCGCCCAGCGGAATACCGATACCGGCGTTGGCGCCGATCAGGCAGCCCTCGCCGACTTTGATGACGATGTTGCCGCCACCGGACAGGGTGCCCATGGTCGAGCAGCCGCCGCCCAGGTCCGAGCCCTTGCCGACGAATACGCCAGCGGAAACGCGGCCTTCGATCATGCCCGGGCCTTCGGTACCCGCGTTAAAGTTGACGAAGCCTTCGTGCATGATGGTGGTGCCTTCGCCAATGTAGGCGCCCAGGCGCACACGGGCGGTGTCGGCGATGCGCACGCCGGCCGGGACCACGTAGTCGGTCATTTTCGGGAACTTGTCCACCGAGAACACTTCCAGCAGCTCGCCCTTCAGGCGTGCTTCCAGTTGCAGCTCGGCCAGTTCGCCCAGGTCAACCGCGCCCTGGTTGGTCCAGGCCACGTTCGGCAGCAGCGGGAAGATGCCGGCCAGGCTTACGCCATGCGGCTTGACCAGGCGGTGCGACAGCAGGTGCAGCTTGAGGTAGGCCTCTGGGGTCGAGCTCAGTGCGGCGTCTTCGGCCAGCAGGGTGGCGACCAGCGGCTTGTGGCTCTCTGCCAGGCGGGTCAGCAGGGCGGCCTGCGCGGCGTCCACGCCCTTCACGGCTTCGGCCAGTTGTGCGGCCTGGGCGTTGCTGAAGGCGATGGCCTGGTTGCCACCTTCGTAACCGAGAACAGGGGCGACTGCAGCAACCAGTTCGGCGCTCGGATTGAGCAGTGGTTGTGCGTAGAACACTTCCAGCCAGGCGCCCTGGCGGTTCTGGGAGCCGACACCGAAGGCCAGGCTGAACAGGGTATTGGACATGTGATTACCTCGTGCGAAATAGGGTAGGGGCTCAGGCCAGGGCAGCGGCGTACAGGTCGGGCTTGAAGCCAACCAGGGTACGCGCGCCAAGGTCGAGCACCGGGCGTTTGATCATCGACGGCTGGGCCAGCATCAGCTCGACGGCCTTGGCCTGGTCGAGGTCTGCCTTGCTGGCGTCGTCCAGCTTGCGGAAGGTGGTGCCGGCACGGTTGAGGATGACTTCCCAGCCGTGTTCGTCGCACCAGCGGTTCAGGCTGTCACGGTCGATGCCTTGGGTTTTGTAATCGTGGAATTCGTAGGCGATGGCTTTGTCTTCGAGCCAGGTACGCGCCTTTTTCATGGTGTCACAGGCTTTGATGCCGTAGAGCGTGTAGGTCATTGTGTACATTGGGGTTACAAGTCGCCCCAATCTCTCCGTTTTTCGATGTCAGTCGCGCGATTATGCGGGAACGAGGCAGGGAGCGCCACGGGTGTGCAAGTCTTGGGTTTTGATGGGGCGTGGTTAGGTCTGCCTTGAGTCTTGCAGCGCCTTTGAGATCGAGCGCCGTCCCGGCTTAAGACATTCAGCGCGTGCGAGATCGAGCGCCGCCTGGTTCCCGGCTTAAGAGATTCAGCGCCTTTGAGATCGAGCGCCGCCCGCGCGGCGCTTCGCGGGTAAACCCGCTCCTACGTTTGTTTCGGGCCAGTTATGCCTGTGGCATTTGCGCGCGAACGCCTTGGCGCACGCCTCGATATCGCGTCGTACAAACAAGGCGGTCGCGCGGGTCTGGCACAGGCGATACTGGCCCGAAACAAACGTAGGAGCGGGTTTACCCGCGAAGCGCCGCGCGGGCGGCGCTCGATCTCACAGGCGCTGAATGTCTTAAGCCGGGAAACTGGCGGCGCTTGATCTCAAAGGCGCTGCATCAAACCTACGTATCATCATGTTACATATTCCCCCGTCACCTGCGACTATCGTGCAGCGGCCCCGAACCGTCGGTCGCCGCTAACATATTGTTCCAATGGCGATGTTTCGCCTTGCTATCGTTTCTGGTTCACAAAGGAAGCTTTCCCGGATGCAGTCCGCCTACACCGTTCTCATCCTGCTGACGCTGGTCAGCCTGTCGAAGCTGGTCGGCCGTGTGATCCCACTGCCATTGCCGCTGGTACAGATTGCCGCCGGTGCCTTGCTGGCGTGGCCGACGCTGGGCCTGCATGTAGCCCTTGACCCCGAACTGTTCCTGTTCCTGTTTCTGCCTCCGCTGCTGTTCGCCGACGGCTGGCGCATCCCCAAGCGTGAGTTATGGCGCATTCGTGGCCCGGTAGTGGCGCTGGCCGTGGGGCTGGTGTTGTTCACCGTGGTCGGTGCCGGTTATTTCATCCACTGGTTGCTGCCGAGCATCCCGTTGCCGGTGGCCTTCGCCCTGGCCGCAGTGCTTTCGCCGACCGACGCCGTGGCCGTTTCGGCCATTGCCCAGGACCGCCTGCCCACTCCCCTGATGCACATGCTGCAGGGCGAGGCGCTGATGAACGACGCGTCGGGCCTGGTAACCTTCAAGTTCGCCTTGGCGGCGGCGATCACCGGGGTGTTTTCGTTGGCTGACGCCAGCTTCAGCTTCGTGTTGGTCGCACTGGGCGGCCTTGCGGTGGGCGTGGTACTGAGCTGGTTGATCGGTCGCCTGCGCATGTGGATGATCACCCGGGGCTGGGACGATCCGGCTACCCATGTGGTGTTCATGTTGCTGCTGCCGTTCGCAGCCTACGTGCTGGCCGAGCGCCTGGGCGTTTCGGGTATTCTCTCGGCAGTGGCGGCCGGCATGATGCAGAGCTGGCTCGACCTGCTGCCGCGTCAGACCAGTACCCGCCTGCTCAATCGCAGTGTCTGGTCGTTGCTGGAGTTTGCCTTCAATGGCCTGATCTTCCTGTTGTTGGGCTTGCAGTTGCCAGACATCATCAAGGCTGTGGTCAGCCACGAAGCGACCCTCTGGCCGACATTGGCCTACCGCTGCCTGGACGTGGTGGCGATCTTTGCCGCACTGATTCTGTTGCGGTTCATCTGGGTCCAGAGTATCTGGCGCTCGATCGGCGTGGTCCGTCGCTGGCGCGGCAAGCCGGCACTGGTGCTGATGCCTACGGCGCGTTCCTGCTGGTTGCTGACCTTGGGTGGTGTGCGCGGCGCTGTCACCCTGGCGGGTGTCATGTCGATCCCGTTGCTGATAGGGGCTGGTACAGCGTTCCCGGAGCGTGACCTGCTTATCTTCATTGCTGCGGGGGTAATCCTGCTGTCGTTGATCAGTGCCTGCCTTGCCCTGCCGCTGTTACTGCGCGGGGTGACCAAGAGCCCGGACGAGCGCTTGCACCAGGAAGTGCAGGAAGCCTGGCGGCGCACAGCCGAGGCGGCGATTCATGCCTTGGAGGCAGAAGAGGTGATCGACAGCAACGCACCGCAGGATGCTGCGCAGGCAACTTTGGCGACCGAGCTGAAGGCGCGCTTGATGGCTGAATACCGGGATGAGCTGGAAAGCTACGACGACAGTGCCGAAGCCAAGGCTCTGGCCGCACAGATGGACTTGCTGGAGCGGCGTTTACGCTTGCGTGCCCTGAGGGCGCAGCGGCTGGAGCTGTACAACCTGCATCGTCAGCACCTGGTGGGCGATGAGGTGGTGCGGCAAGTACTGGGTGAGCTGGATATGAGTGAGGCGAACCTGGGTTCAGTCAAGTAGACCCTATCAAGGCCCTTCGCGGGCGCGCCCGCTCCCAGGTACTGCGCTGCGCTTGAAATCAGCGCAGTACCTGTGGGAGCGGGCGTGCCCGCGAAGGGGTTGATCAGCGGTTTTGCAGGAAGGCGCGAATGCGCTCCGCCGCTTCGATGCATTCGGCCAGCGGTGCAACCAGTGCCATGCGCACGCGCCCGGCACCCGGGTTCACCCCATCCACTTCACGCGACAGGTACGACCCCGGTACCACGGTCACATGCTGGGCTTCGAACAGGTCGCGGGTGAACTCGGCATCGTCGCCCGGTACCTTGGCCCACAGGTAGAAACTGCCGTCCGGGCGCTGCACGTCCAGTACCGGCTGCAGAATATCCAGCACGGCATCGTACTTGGCCCGGTATTGGTCGCGGTTCTCGCGTACATGCGCCTCGTCCTGCCAGGCGGCGATGCTGGCCAGCTGGGTTTGCACTGGCATCGCGCAGCCGTGGTAGGTGCGGTACAGCAGAAACGGCTTGATGATCTGGGCATCGCCCGCGACGAAGCCCGAGCGCAGCCCTGGCAGGTTGGAGCGCTTGGACAGGCTGTGGAACACCACGCAGCGCGCAAAATCGCTACGGCCAAGCTCGGCGCATGCCGACAGCAGGCCTGGCGGTGGCGCATCCTCGTCGAAGTACAGCTCGCTGTAGCACTCGTCGGCGGCGATCACGAAGTCGTGTTCGTCAGCCAGGGCAATCAGCTTCTTCAGGGTGTTCATCGGCACCAGCGCACCGGTAGGGTTGCCCGGCGAGCACAGGAACAGGATCTGGCAACGCTTCCACACCTCGGCCGGTACGGCGTCGAAGTCCGGGTTGAAACCGTTGTTTTCCAGGCACGGTAGGTAGTGCGGGGTGGCACCGGCCAGCAGCGCTGCGCCTTCGTAGATCTGGTAGAACGGGTTGGGGCTGATCACCAGGCCGTCATCGGCGCGGTTGACCACGGCCTGGGTGAAGGCGAACAGCGCTTCACGGGTGCCGTTGACCGGGAGGATGTGGCGGTCGGCGTCCAGCCAGCCGGCGGGCACGCCAAAGCGTCGTTCGCACCACTGGCCGATGGCCTGGCGCAGGGCTGGCAAACCAAGGGTGCTGGGGTAAACCGCCAGCTTGTCGAGGTTGTCGGCCATGGCCTGGGCGACGAACGCCGGCGATTCGTGCTTCGGCTCACCAATCGACAGGGCGATGGCGCGTTTGTCCGCCGCAGGCTTCACGCTGCCCAGCAGGGCGCGAAGCTTTTCGAACGGATAGGGCTGAAGCTGGGTCAAGGCATGGTTCATCGGCGCAAGGTCTCGTCAATCGTCTAATCGTTAAAAGGTCACGCGGGTCTGGCTGGTGTCGCTACCTTGGCCGGCCTGCAGTTGCTGCACGATGGCTTCCTGCAGGCGGCTGCACAGCTGCGGGTCTGACAGCGGCTGGTTGTCGGCATCGGTAATGAAGAACACGTCTTCTACCCGCTCGCCGAGGGTGGCGATCTTGGCGTTTTGCAGTGACAGGTCGAACTCCAGGAAGATCCGCCCCAGCCGGGCCAGCAGGCCCGGGCGGTCTGGTGCGGTGATTTCGAGGATGGTCACCGGCCGCTGGGCATCGTTGAGGATGGTCACTTGCGGCGGGAAGTCGAAGTGCTTGAGCTGCCGCGGTACCCGGCGCTGGATGATGGTCGGGTAGTCCTCGGGGTTGCGCAGCGCTTCGGTCAGGCCATCGCGAATCTGCTTGACCCGCTGTGGGTTGTCGCCGATCGAGCCACCGTCGTTGTCCAGCACAATATAGGTGTCGAGGGTGAACTGGCTGCTCGACGTGATGATCCGTGCGTCGTGGATGTTCAGGTTCAACTGCGACATGGCCGCCACCGTCACGGCGAAGAAATCGTGCTGGTCGGGGGCATAGATGAAGATCTGCGTGCCGCCTTCGAACTCGCGCTGGGTGGTTTCCTTGATCAGCACCAGCGGCCCGCCATCGGCCGGTTGCTGCAGGATCGCATCCGTGTGCCAGGCGACGTCGGCGGCGGTGTGCTTGAGGAAATAGTCATCGCCCAGTTGCGCCCATAGCTGCTCGACGTCGTCCGGGTCGGTGCCCTCGCGCACCAGGATGTCCAGCGCTGACGACTGGGTCTGGCGAATCTGCTCTTCGCGGTCCAGCGGGTTTTCCAGGCCGCGGCGCAGGGCACGCTTGGTCTCGGTGTACAGCTGGCGCAGCAGGCTGGCCCGCCACGAGTTCCAAAGGCTCGGGTTGGTGGCGTTGATGTCGGCCACGGTCAGTACGTACAGGTAGTCAAGGCGCGTCTCGTCGCCCACGTGCAGGGCAAAGTCGTTGATCACCTGCGGGTCGGACAAGTCCTTGCGCTGAGCGGTGGTCGACATCACCAGGTGGTTCTGCACCAGCCAGACGATCAGGCGGCTGTCCCAGGCCGGCAACTGGTGCCGTTCGCAGAACTTCTGTGCGTCCACTGCACCGATTTCCGAGTGGTCGCCCTGGCGACCCTTGCCGATGTCGTGGTACAGCCCGGCCAGGTAGATCAGCTCGGGTTTGGGCAGGCGCCCCATGAGCTTGCTGGCCAGCGGGAATTTCTCGGACACCGGCGTGTATTGCAGCTTGCGCAGGTGCTTGATGAGGTTGAGGGTATGCGCATCGACCGTATAGATGTGGAACAGGTCATGCTGCATCTGCCCGACGATCAGGCCGAACTCTGGCAGGTAACGGCCAAGAATGCCGTAGCGGTTCATCCGGCGCAGGTTGCGGTGGATGCCGATTTCGCACTTGAACAGCTCGATGAACAGGCTGGTATTGCGGATATCGGTGCGGAACGTGTCGTCGATCAGGTGGCGGTGTTCGCGCAGCAGGCGCACGGTATCGGCACGCACGCCCTTGATCTCGGGGTGTTGGGCCATCAGCACGAAGATTTCCAGCATGGCGAATGGCGTGCGTTTGAACACGTTCGGGTGGGTGGCCTCGATATAGCCGTCATGCAGGCGGAACCGCGCATTCAGCGGCTGGGTGCTGCCACTTTCCTCATCGGCGAGGATAACCTCTTCGAAGTGCTGGATGATCAGGTCGCACAGCTGACTGATGCTCATCACCACCCGGTAGTACTGCTGCATGAACTGTTCGATCGCCCGCTTGGGGTTTTCATCGCTGTAGCCCAGCAGCGTGGCGATGCTGCGCTGGTGGTCGAACAGCAGGCGGTCTTCGGCGCGTCCGGCCAGCATGTGCAGGGCGTAACGGACTTTCCAGAGGAAGTCCTGGGACGAAGCCAGCAGTTCATTCTCGCTTTCCAGCAAGAAGCCTTCGCCGGCCAGTGCGTGCAGGTTGAGCGTTCCGTACTGGCGGCGGGCCACCCACAGGACCGTCTGGATGTCACGCAGGCCACCTGGCGAACCCTTGACGTTGGGTTCGAGGTTGTACTCGGTGTCGTTGTACTTGTGGTGGCGGGCCTTGAGTTCGGCGCGCTTGGCCAGGAAGAACTCCTTGCTCGGCCACATGTGCGCGGTGCTGGTGACTTCCAGCATGCGCTGGCGCAAGGCCTCGGGACCGGCGATGGTGCGACTTTCCATCAGGTTGGTGATCACCGTCAGGTCGGCGCGGGCCTGTTCGGCGCACTCGTCGACGGTGCGCACGCTCTGGCCGACTTCCAGGCCAATGTCCCACAGCAAGGTCAGAAAGCGCTCGATGGCGTCGCGGTACTGCTCGTGCTCGGCAGCGCCCAGCAGAATCAGCAGGTCGATGTCCGAGTGCGGGTGCAGTTCACCGCGCCCGTAGCCGCCCACCGCAACCAGGGCAATGCCGCTCTGGTCGCCCCAGTCGAACTGGTTCCACGCCTGTTGCAGGATATTGTCGACGAGCCAGGCGCGGGCCTCGATCAGCGGACGGATGTCGCTGCCGGCGCGAAAACGTTTGTCGAGCACCTCGCCGGCCAGGCGGATGGCTTTCTTGAAGGCGGCGATGGGGCTCGCCTTGAGGGCCAGTTCCGCCTGGAACTGGCCACGGTCGAACAGCTCGGGGTCCACCTGGGGCATCGCGTCACGTTCCTGTCGTGGGGTGGCCTGTCGGGGTGCGGTCAGGCCGAAGTGCGCGGGATGGTGTCGTCCTTGCGCAGGGTGAAGATCTCGTAGCCAGTGGCGGTCACCACCAAAGTGTGTTCCCACTGGGCCGAGAGCTTGCGGTCCTTGGTGATGGCGGTCCAGCCGTCGCCCAGCACCTTGGTGTCGGCCTTGCCCTGGTTGATCATCGGCTCGATGGTGAAGGTCATGCCTTCCTTCAGCTCCATGCCCGTGCCAGCGCGGCCATAGTGGAGGATCTGCGGCTCTTCGTGGAACACCTTGCCGATGCCATGACCGCAGAACTCGCGTACCACCGAGAAACCGTTCTTTTCCGCGTGCTTCTGGATCACTTCACCGATGTCGCCCAGGCGGCAGCCCGGCTTGACCAGCTCGATGGCCTTGTACATGCATTCCTGGGTGACCTTGGACAGGCGCTCGGCCCAGACCGGCACGTTACCGACGTGGAACATGCGGCTGGTATCGCCGTGGTAGCCGTCCTTGATCACGGTGACGTCGATATTGAGCGTGTCACCGTCCTTGAGCGGCTTGTCGTTGGGGATGCCGTGGCAGACCACATGGTTGATCGAGGTGCAGATCGACTTCGGGTAGCCCTTGTAGTTGAGCGGTGCCGGGATGGCCTGCTGAACGTTGACGATATAATCGTGGCACAGGCGGTCGAGCTCTTCGGTGGTGACACCGGGCTTGACGTGTTCTTCGATCATTTCCAGCACTTCGGCGGCCAGGCGGCCAGCGATGCGCATCTTCTCGATGTCTTCTGCGGTCTTGATGGTGACGGTCATTACAGGCTCTCTACGGCGCCGTGCCGGCGCGAACAAACGGGAAAGGCCGGATTCTAGCAGAGCAGGGCGCCGATCGGTCGGGATAAAGGCGGCCATGCTGTTGTCTACAGCTGGCATTCTGGCGCGAAAGCCGGGGTGCTGCAAAAAGTGCTGACAGACGCAACAGTATCCGGGTTCCGTTCGCTCGCGGTCTGTGGTATAAAATGCGCCGCTTTCGGGGACGACCCCGTCAGCACTTAACCCACACACGTGTCGACACGATGACCTGGGTGCCCCGAGTTGCAGAATTCGCGGGTTGGTCATTGGGATACGTGGAGGCCCAACCCGACTTATCAAGGAACTATCATGTCCCAAGTCAACATGCGCGATATGCTGAAGGCCGGTGTGCACTTCGGCCACCAGACCCGTTACTGGAACCCGAAAATGGGCAAGTACATTTTCGGCGCGCGTAACAAGATCCACATCGTCAACCTGGAAAAAACCCTGCCAATGTTCAACGACGCTCTGTCGTTCGTAGAACGCCTGGCCCAGGGCAAGAACAAGATCCTGTTCGTCGGCACCAAGCGTTCCGCCGGCAAGATCGTCGCCGAGCAAGCCGCTCGTTGCGGTTCGCCGTACGTTGACCACCGTTGGTTGGGCGGCATGCTGACCAACTACAAGACCATCCGCGCTTCGATCAAGCGTCTGCGCGACCTGGAAACCCAGGCCGAAGACGGCACTTTCGCCAAGCTGACCAAGAAAGAAGCCCTGATGCGCTCCCGCGACCTGGAAAAACTGGATCGCAGCCTGGGTGGCATCAAGGACATGGGCGGTCTGCCAGACGCTCTGTTCGTTATCGACGTTGATCACGAGCGCATCGCGATCACCGAAGCCAACAAACTGGGTATCCCGGTCATCGGCGTTGTCGATACCAACAGCAGCCCGGAAGGTGTTGACTACATCATCCCAGGTAACGATGACGCCATTCGCGCTATCGAGCTGTACATGACTTCGATGGCTGACGCAGTCATCCGCGGCCGCAACAACGTTGCCGGCGGCACCGAAGTTTACGCTGAAGAAGCGGCTGCACCTGCTGCTGAGTAATAGGCGCTAGCGTCTACTTGGCACGCAAAAAGGGGGCTTTGCCCCCTTTTTGCCACCTTGAAATCCTGCTGTCAGCATCGGCCCCGCATCATGGGCCTGCTGAAATGAAAACAGCGGATTTGCAGAATTGAACGCCCGTGATTGACGGGTGGAATGGTTGAAAAACTTTCCAAGAGGATTTTGAAATGGCAGCAATTACTGCAGCGCTGGTAAAAGAACTGCGCGAGCGTACCGGCGAAGGCATGATGGATTGCAAAAAGGCCCTGGAAAAGGCCGGCGGCGACATCGAGAAAGCCATTGACGACATGCGTGCCTCGGGCGCCATCAAGGCCGCCAAAAAGGCTGGCAACGTCGCTGCTGAAGGCGCTATCGCCGTCAAGACCGACGGTACATCCGCCGTCCTGCTGGAAGTGAACTCGCAGACCGACTTCCTGGCCCTGCAAGACGACTTCAAGAACTTCGTGGCCGAAAGCCTCGAAGAAGCCTTCGCCCAGAAGCTGACCGACGCCGCTCCGCTGATCGCCTCGCGTGAAGCTGCTCGTGAAGCCCTGGTTGCCAAGTGCGGCGAGAACGTCAACATCCGTCGCCTGGTGCGCGTTGAGGGTGACGTTGTCGGTGCCTACCTGCACGGCAACAAGATCGGCGCTGTCGTCGTTCTGAAAGGCGGTGACGTGGAGCTGGCGAAGAACATCGCCATGCACGTTGCAGCTTCGAACCCTGAGTTCCTGGATTCGTCGGAAATCTCCGCCGAGGCCATCGAGCGCGAGAAGAATGTCTTCCTGCAGCTGAACGCCGACAAGATCGCCGGCAAGCCGGAAAACATCGTTGAGAACATGATCAACGGTCGTATCACCAAGTTCAAGGCCGAAGCCTCGCTGAAAGAGCAAGCCTTCGTCATGAACCCGGAAATCAAGGTTGGCGAGCTGGCCAAGAAAGCCGGTGCTGAAATCGTTTCCTTCACCTACTTCAAAGTAGGCGAAGGCATCGAGAAGCCAGTCGACGACTTCGCTGCTGAAGTTGCCGCTCAGGTCGCTGCTGCCAAGCAGTAAGACAGCCCCGTCTGTCGCCCCAAAGAGGCTGCCCGCTCACGCGCGCAGCCTCTTTGTCAAAACGGGGAGGGGTTTATACGACTCCCTCTTCGCTGGCACCGAAGCGGTGCCACGCTACAGTTAGCAGGCTGCAAACAGCCCGCACGAATTTTCTAAAAGTACGCCGCAGGAGAGACTCGCAATGGCTCAGCAGGTGAGTGGTCGCCAACCTCGCTATAAACGCATTTTGCTCAAACTTAGCGGCGAGGCCCTGATGGGCTCGGAAGACTTCGGGATCGACCCGAAAGTGCTGGATCGCATGGCGCTTGAAGTTGGCCAGCTGGTAGGGATCGGTGTCCAGGTCGGCCTGGTGATCGGTGGTGGCAACCTGTTCCGCGGCGCCGCGCTCAGCGCAGCCGGCATGGACCGCGTCACGGGTGACCACATGGGGATGCTGGCTACCGTGATGAACGGCCTGGCCATGCGCGATGCGCTGGAACGCTCGAACATCCCGGCCCTGGTCATGTCGGCCATTTCCATGGTGGGTGTCACCGATCATTACGATCGCCGCAAAGCTATTCGTCACCTCAACTCCGGGGATGTGGTAATTTTCTCCGCCGGTACCGGCAACCCGTTCTTCACCACCGACTCCGCGGCCTGCCTGCGCGCCATCGAAATCGATGCTGACGTGGTGCTGAAGGCGACCAAGGTCGATGGCGTGTACACTGCCGATCCATTCAAGGACCCGCATGCCGAGAAATTCGATCACCTGACCTACGATGAGGTTCTGGATCGCAAGCTGGGTGTGATGGACCTGACCGCAATCTGCCTGTGCCGTGACCACAAGATGCCATTGCGGGTATTCAACATGAACAAGCCTGGCGCCCTGCTGAACATCGTGGTGGGTGGCGCTGAAGGCACACTGATCGAGGAAGGCCAAGCATGATCAACGACATCAAGAAAGACGCGCAGGAGCGCATGGGCAAGTCCATCGAAGCCCTGTCCCGCAACCTGGCTGCAATCCGCACCGGTCGCGCTCACCCAAGCATCCTGGACAGCGTCAAGGTTACCGCCTGGGGTAGCGAAATGCCGCTGAACCAGGTCGCCGCGATCACCGTCGAAGATGCCCGCACCCTGAAGATCGTCGCTCACGACAAGAACCTCAGCGCTGCCATCGAAAAGGCCATCCTCACCTCCGATCTGGGCCTTAACCCGTCCAGCGCCGGTACCACCATCCGTGTGCCGATGCCGGCCCTGACCGAGGAAACCCGCAAGGGCTACACCAAGCAGGCCAGCGGTGTTGCCGAGGATGCCAAGGTAGCCGTGCGCAACGTGCGCCGCGACGCCCTGGCTGACCTGAAAAAGCTGACCAAGGACAAGGAAATCAGCGAAGACGAAGAGCGTCGCGCCGCGGACGAGATCCAGAAGCTGACCGACAAGTTCGTCGCCGAAGTGGATGCTGCCTTCAAAGCCAAGGAAAAGGACCTGATGGCCGTCTAAGGCCGGGGTTTTTTAATGGAAAAGACCAAGCCAGCGGCGCCGTCCTCGGTGCCGCGTCATGTCGCGATCATCATGGATGGCAACAACCGCTGGGCGAAAAAACGCCTGCTGCCCGGCGTGGCCGGGCACAAGGCGGGTGTGGATGCCGTTCGCGCGGTCATCGAAGTCTGTGCCAAGTCAGGGGTCGAGGTACTGACCCTGTTCGCCTTCTCCAGCGAGAACTGGCAGCGCCCTGCCGAAGAGGTCGGTGCGCTGATGGAGCTGTTCTTCTCGGCGCTGCGCCGTGAGGCCAAGCGCCTTGACGAGAACAATATCAGCCTGCGCATCATCGGCGACCGTTCGCGTTTCCATCCTGAGCTGCAGGCCGCCATGCGCGAGGCCGAGGCAGTGACCGCTGGCAACAACCGCTTCATTCTGCAGATAGCAGCCAACTACGGTGGCCAGTGGGACATCGCCCAGGCTGCCCAGCGGCTGGCGCGGGAAGTGCAAGCCGGGCACCTGCGCCCGGAAGACATCACGCCGGGCCTGCTGCAGACCTGTCTGGCAACCGGCGACCTGCCGCTACCGGACCTGTGCATTCGCACCGGTGGCGAGCACCGCATCAGCAATTTCCTGTTGTGGCAGCTGGCCTATGCCGAGTTGTATTTCTCCGACCTCTACTGGCCGGACTTCAAACACGAGGCCATGCGCAATGCCCTGGCCGATTTCGCTTCGCGCCAGCGCCGCTTCGGTAAGACCAGCGAGCAGGTCGAGGCTGGAGCTCGTGCTTAATGCTTAAACAACGCATCATTACTGCGCTGATCCTGCTGCCGGTCGCGCTGGGTGGTTTCTTCCTGCTCAATGGCGGGGATTTCGCCCTGTTCATCGGCTTCGTAGTGACCCTCGGTGCCTGGGAGTGGGCACGCCTTGCCGGGCTGATGGCCCAGCCGCTGCGCATTGCCTATGCAGCGGTGGTCGCGGGGGCGCTGATGCTGCTGTACATCCTTCCGGAACTGGCGCCCTGGGTACTGGGCGCTGCGGTGATCTGGTGGGGGCTGGCCACCTGGCTGGTGCTTACCTACCCGCGCAGCAGCGACCTGTGGGCCAGTGCTGCCTGTCGGTTGCTGATCGGCCTGCTGGTGTTGCTGCCGGCCTGGCAAGGGTTGGTGCTGCTCAAGCACTGGCCCCTGGGCAACTGGCTGATCCTGTCCGTCATGGTGCTGGTGTGGGCCGCGGACATCGGTGCGTACTTCTCTGGCCGGGCATTCGGCAAGCGCAAGCTGGCTCCGCAGGTCAGTCCGGGCAAGAGCTGGGAAGGCGTGTACGGTGGCCTGGCGGTCAGCCTGTTGATTACCCTGGGTGTCGGCATCAGCCGCGACTGGGGCTTTGGTCAGATCCTGCTGGGCCTGTTGGGCGCTGCGTTGCTGGTGATGTCCTCGGTGGTCGGTGACCTGACCGAGAGCATGTTCAAGCGTCGCTCCGGTATCAAGGACAGCAGCAATCTGTTGCCCGGGCATGGGGGTGTGCTCGATCGCATTGACAGCCTGACTGCGGCAATCCCGATCTTCGCCGTCCTGTTGTGGGCTGCCGAATGGGGTGTGATGTGAGTCGCCCGCAGCGTATTACCGTACTCGGGGCCACCGGCTCCATTGGCCTGAGCACGCTGGATGTGATTGCGCGTCATCCTGACCGTTATCAAGCGTTTGCCCTCACTGGCTATTCGCGCATCGACGAGCTGTTGGCCTTATGTGTGCGTCATCGCCCGGCATTCGCTGTGGTGCCGAGCACTGAGGCGGCGGTGAGGTTGCGTGCGAGTCTGGCTGCGGCCGGTTGCACCACCGAGGTACTGGAAGGTGAGGCCGGGCTTTGCCAGGTGGCGTCGGCCGCTGAAGTGGATGCAGTGATGGCAGCCATTGTCGGTGCTGCCGGCCTGCGCCCCACGCTGGCGGCGGTCGAGGCAGGCAAGAAGGTGTTGCTGGCCAACAAGGAAGCACTTGTGATGTCCGGCGCACTGTTCATGGAGGCGGTGCGGCAAAAGGGTGCCGTGCTGCTGCCGATCGACAGCGAACACAACGCTATCTTCCAGTGCATGCCAGGCGACTACGCCCGTGGCCTGAGTGCTGTCGGTGTGCGCCGGATCCTGCTTACCGCGTCCGGCGGGCCGTTCCGCGAAACGCCGGTCGAGGCGCTGCTGGACGTGACTCCGGAGCAAGCCTGTGCGCACCCCAACTGGTCCATGGGGCGCAAGATCTCCGTGGATTCGGCCAGCATGATGAACAAAGGCCTCGAGTTGATCGAAGCCTGCTGGTTGTTCGATGCCGTGCCGTCCAAGGTTGAGGTGGTGGTGCACCCGCAGAGCGTGATCCACTCGCTGGTCGACTACGTGGACGGTTCGGTACTCGCGCAGTTGGGCAACCCGGACATGCGTACGCCAATCGCCAACGCGTTGGCCTGGCCGGAACGGATCGATTCCGGGGTTGCCCCTCTGGACCTGTTCGCCATCGCCCGTCTGGATTTCCAGGCGCCCGACGAACAACGCTTCCCTTGCCTGCGCCTTGCGCGGCAGGCTGCCGAGGCCGGCAACAGCGCGCCTGCCGTGCTCAATGCGGCCAACGAAGTCGCGGTCCAGGCATTTCTTGAACGGCGCATCCGCTTCCCGGAGATCGCGGGTATGATCGAACAGGTACTCGACCAGGAACCCGTCGTACCGCTGCCGTCGCTGGATGCGGTATTTGCCGCCGATCAGCGTGCCCGGGAGCTTTCCCGTGAGTGGCTGAGGCGTCACGGCCGCTGATGCAGGCCCGCCAAGGTTCGTGAGGGGGCTGGGCAGGATGCCGGCCCGCTGAACATCATTCGGAGATGGACATGACAGCGCTCTACATGATTATCGGCACCCTCGTGGCTCTGGGTGTGCTGGTCACTTTCCACGAATTCGGTCACTTCTGGGTGGCGCGCCGCTGCGGCGTCAAGGTGCTGCGTTTCTCGGTGGGTTTCGGCACGCCGCTGCTGCGGTGGCATGACCGCCACGGCACCGAGTTCGTTGTTGCGGCCATTCCTCTGGGTGGCTACGTCAAGATGCTCGACGAGCGCGAAGGCGATGTGCCGCCAGCGCTGGCCGGGCAGTCGTTCAACCGCAAGTCGGTGCGCCAGCGTATTGCGATTGTCGCGGCAGGCCCGATCGCCAATTTTCTGCTGGCTATCCTGTTTTTCTGGGTGCTGGCGATGCTGGGTACCCAGCAAGTCCGCCCGGTTATCGGCGCGGTCGACAGTGGCAGCCTGGCAGCATCTGCAGGGCTGACCGCGGGTCAGGAAATTGTTTCTGTAGATGGCAAGCCGACCAACGGTTGGTCGGCGGTCAATTTGCAGCTGGTTCGTCGTCTGGGCGAGAGCGGTACCTTGCAGATTGGCGTGCGCGATGAGGGCGCCAGCGCCGAGCGCCAGCTGCAGGTCAAGCTGGACAGTTGGCTCAAGGGCGCCGACGAGCCGGACCCGATTCAATCCCTGGGGCTGCGCCCTTGGCGCCCGGCGATCACCCCGGTGCTGGCCGAGATCGATCCGAAGGGGCCGGCTGCCGCTGCGGGCCTGAAAACCGGTGACAAGCTGCTGGCTCTGGATCATGTGGCGGTTACCGAATGGCAGCAGGTAGTCGACCGCGTGCGCGCCCGCCCGGATGCCAAGGTCGTGGTGCGAGTGGAGCGCGACGGCGCTGCCCTGGAGCTGCCGGTGACCTTGGCCCGCAAGGGGGAGGGCAAGGCAGTCGGTGGCTATCTCGGCGCTGGTGTCAAAGGTGGCGAATGGCCTGCCAACATGCTCCGCGAAATCAGCTACGGCCCGCTGGATGCGGTGGGTGAGAGCTTGTCGCGTACCTGGAACATGAGCGTCCTGACCCTTGAATCGCTGAAGAAAATGCTGTTCGGGGAGCTCTCGGTAAAAAACTTGAGTGGACCGATAACCATTGCTAAAGTGGCGGGCGCTTCAGCCCAGTCCGGCGTGGGGGATTTCCTGAATTTCCTGGCCTACCTGAGCATAAGCCTGGGGGTTCTTAACCTGCTGCCCATTCCAGTACTGGACGGGGGGCATTTGCTGTTTTACCTGGTCGAGTGGGCGCGCGGTCGTCCGCTGTCGGATCGGGTGCAAGGTTGGGGGGTTCAGATCGGTATCAGTTTGGTCATAGGGGTGATGTTGCTCGCCCTGATCAACGATCTGGGTCGACTATAAAGCTTCGCTCAATTGCGAACCTGCCGTTCTGTGACGGCAGGTTGTTTATTGCCAGTTGGAATAAAAGGACTTCATGAAACGTCTGCTGCTAACTGCGGTCATGTCCGCACTGATGATCGCTGAAGTTCACGCCGAGTCCTTCACCATCTCCGATATTCGCGTCAACGGCCTGCAGCGGGTTTCCGCTGGCAGTGTGTTCGGTGCCTTGCCACTGAACGTT
>NZ_JAOCDI010000020.1:0-96554 GCF_029840855.1 Pseudomonas sp. GD03862 | reverse complement strand
ACACGCTCAAATCTGAGTTTTTCTACCTGAAGCGTTTCGAGAGCATTGATGAGCTGAGAGCGGGTCTGGATGAGTACATTCACTACTACAACCATGATCGCATCAAGCTGAGGCTCAATGGCCTGAGCCCTGTGGAGTACAGGGCTCAGGCTGCAGCTTAAAACTGTCCAACTTTTGGGGGGCAGTCCATCTGTGTGGGAGCGGGCTTGCCCGCGAACACGGGCGAAGCCCGTGCCATCCACCGCGGTGTATTCTTCGCGGGTAAACCCGCTCCCACACGATCACGCTTTGATCTGCGCCATGTTGTCATGGCTGCGGTAAGTCATCCTGCCACGCCACCTCCCTTAGCGCCTGCACAGCTGGCACAATAGCCGCCATGAACACACTTCCCGCCTGCTGCGCCCCGCTCCGGCACCACTGGCCCCTGCCCCGTCCATTGCCCGGCGCGGTGCTGGTCAGTTGCGCCTTCGACCCTGCCCACCTGGCAACCGACGACTTCCAGCGCGCCGGTATCGTGCCCAGCGCCAGCCTGCAGCGCTCGGTCGCCAAGCGCCAGGCCGAGTACCTGGCCGGTCGCGTATGTGCCCGCGCCGCGCTCCAGCACCTGGACGGTCGCGACTACGTGCCCGGCACCCACGAAGACCGCTCGCCCATCTGGCCCGCCGGTATTCATGGCTCGATCACACACGGCAAGGGCTGGGCCGCTGCGGTGGTCGCCGGCGAAAACAGCTGCCAAGGTCTGGGCCTGGATCAGGAAGCCTTGCTGGATGACGAGCGCGCCGAGCGGCTGATGGGTGAAATCCTTATCCCGGCAGAGCTCGAACGCCTTGACCGCCGCCAGCTTGGGCTTACGGTCACCCTGACGTTCTCGCTGAAGGAAAGCTTGTTCAAGACCCTGTACCCACTGACTCGCCAACGCTTCTACTTCGAACACGCAGAAGTGCTCGACTGGTCCGCGGAAGGGCTGGCGCGCTTGCGCCTGCTCACCGACCTGTCACCGCAGTGGCAGCAAGGCGCAGAGCTGCAAGGCCAGTTCTGCCTGCAGGACGGCCACCTGCTGAGCCTGGTCAGCGTCTGACCTTTACAGCGGTGCCTGCTGCCTTGGCCAGTTCAGGCTGAAGCAGGCACCGCCCAACGCCTCGCTGCGGCCCACCGTGGCCCGGCCCGCGTGCCAGTAGATGATCCGCCGTACGATCGACAAGCCCAACCCGTGCCCGCCCGAGGCACGGGTGCGGCTGTCATCGAGGCGGGTGAAGGGCGTGAAAATGCGGTCCCAGAAGCCCTCGGGGATCCCCGGGCCGTCATCCTCCACATCGATGCGGCAACGTTGCTGGCCCAGCTGATAGCTCAGGCGCACTTCGCTCTCGGCATGGCGCATGGCATTGCCGACAAGGTTCTGCAGGGCCCGGTGCAAGTAGCGCGGCTCGGCCTCGACCCAGGCGCCTTCGGCATCCGCGCCCTGGCAGTCGCCGCGCACCACCCGCACCTCGGCACGCAAAGGTGCGAGCTCTTCGATCACCCGATCGAGCAAGGCATCCAGATCGACCCGCTGGAACTTCAAGGCCGGTGCGCCCTGCTCCAGGCGGGCGTAGGTCAGCATCTCATCGACCAGCTTGTCGAGGTCCTGAATATCCCCGTCCATGCCCGCCAGATGCTTAGCCCGCACCTGTTCAGTCGTGGCGCTTTCGATCATCTCCAGGCCAAAGCGCAGGCGCGCCACCGGCGTGCGCAGCTCGTGGGACACCGCTCGCACCAGCTCACGCTGCATGGTCAGCGAGCGCTGCAGGTGCTCGGCCATGCCATTGAAGGCAGCCGCCAGGCGCCCTACCGAGTCGGCGTCGCCGGCCGGCACGCGGGTATCCAGGCTGCCCTGGGCGATGCGCGTGGCAGCAATCTCCAGGCCCGACACACGACGTTCCAGCTGACGCACCAGCAGGTAGACCACCAGGCCGATCAGGCACAGCCCCAGGAAGGCAATCAGGATCAGCAACTGCGGCGGGTAAGGGTTGAGCTGGTACAGCGGGCCGATTTCCAGTACCCATGGCGAGCCCGTCAGCCCGGCGAACACCCGGATCGAGTCACCATCCTTGCCCAGCGCCATCACCGTGTCGCCCTCCTCCACCCGGCGCCGCTGGTCATCGTCCAGGCTGACCCGCTCGATACGTTGCAAGGCAACGCCAAAGCCGAAGCCTTTTTCCTGCTTGATCTGTGCCAGACGCTGCTGCTGTTCGGCTACCGGGTAGCGCACCAATTCGTCGGCCAATAGATAGAGGGTGGCCCGCGCCAACTGCTCGCTGATCTGTTTGATCTGCGCGACCAGCATCAGGTCTTCCTGGCCCACCTTGCGTAGCACTTGCGCCGCATGCGGGCCAATCTTCTCGACCACCACCAGGCCACGGTACAGGCGCGCCCGCTGGCCACCGTCAAGGCTGCGTGCGCTCATCGGCTGCAGCGCCAACGGCACGCCAAGCAGGCGTTCCCAGATCAGCAGCGAACGCTTGCGTTGGGTTTCATTCTGCATTGCCAGGTTGTCGGCCATCAGGCTGAAAGTGCCCTGGGCCAGGCCCTCGCGGTGCTGGGCAGCGCGCACTTCGTTGACCAGGTGCAGGCTGAGCACGCCAAGCAGGGCCACCAGCACCAGCACGGCCAGCATGCCGCCGTAGATGCGCAGGAAGATCGAATTGTTCATGGCGCCTCGCCCACGAACAGGTAGCCTTTGCTGCGCAGGGTCTTGATCAACCGCGGCTGAAGCGGGTCATCGCCGATCTTGGGGCGGATTTTCGAGATGCGGATATCGATGGAGCGGTCCTGGCCGTCGTAGCCCACGCCACGCAGTGCGGTGAAGATCTGTTCACGGGTCAGCACCCGGCCAGCGTTGCTGGCCAACAGCCAGAGCAGGTCGAATTCGGCGCCGGTCAGCTCGATCAACTGCTCGCCCAGGTGCGCCTCACGCAGGCGGTTGTCGATACGCAGCGCACCGAAGGCCAGGTCCTGGCGCTTGCTGTCCACGGTTTCGCTGCGGCGCAGCAGGGCCTGGATACGTGCCAGCAGCAAGCGTGGGCGCACGGGTTTGCAGACGTAGTCGTCGGCGCCCAGGTCCAGGCCCTGGACCTGGTCGAGTTCATCGCTGCGCGCGGTGAGCATGAGGATCGGCCCCTGGTACTGGCTGCGCACCCGGCGGCAGATGCTCAGGCCGTCCTCGCCGGGCAGCATCAGGTCGAGGATGACCAAGTCGGGCTGGCTGTCGATGATGCGCCGGGCGGCGCGGGCACCATCACCCTCCACGCTGACCTCGAAGCCGTTGGCCTGCAGGTACTCGGCGGTCAGCTCGGCCAGGCGCTGGTCGTCTTCGACAATGAGGATGCGGGGTAGGGTTTGGTCCATGACTTTGGCCTTGTTTGTTCTTGGGATCGTGTCAGGGCAGCTGAGAGTATGACTGTAGATGGGTGGGGCCTGCGAGATCGAGTGCCGCCCGCACGGCGTATCGCGAGCGAAGCTCGCTACAACGGCCTGTGTCCAACCCCCGATGTGTGCCCACCACCGTGGTAGGAGCGGGTTTACCCGCGAATACGGTGGCGGCGGCAACGGTGAACGGCGGATGGAAAATGGCCAGTAGGGCCGGCCCTTTCGCGGGTGAACCCGCTCCTACACGGCGGCCTGTGCCCAACCACCGACATGTGTCCACCCTCGATCAGGCGTAGGAGCGGGTTTACCCGCGAATACGGTGGCGGTGGCAACGGTGAACGGCGGGTGGAGATTGGCCAGCAGGCTCGGCCCTCTCGCGGGTAAACCCGCTCCTACAGGCGACCGCGCGCGGGGGAACCAGGATCTTCAGGCATGCCCCTACCGCCCCCTCGACTGAACCGTTTTTTGTGATAGGGTTCGCGCCCGAAAAAAACTGCCCAAGGGCGTCACGAAGCAGAAAAATACTGCAAACCACTTGGCACAAGGCCTACAGCGAATACCCACCATTCACTCACAAAGTACGCACACGTTATCCACAGGCGATTGCCTTGCAAAGCCCCCAATACCGCATTATCTTGTATCCCGATCGCAGCGAACCACTAGATATAGGGGTTCGTGCAAAATCACACACAAAAGTCAACCCGCAAGATCAAGCGATTTTCCGGGCGGAACTTGAAGTGATTTCAGCAGCCAAACCGCTCCTGCGGAGGCGACCGAGGCAAGCCCTTCCAGGGCCTTGTTCGGGCATGGGTGTTGCAGGCCAGGCCTGGCATCCATCAGCAACAGATTTTGGGCACCGCCCAGAACCTTTGACTTCGGCCAGGGAGCGGCAAGCCATTGCCCCTTATTCCTGAGTCTGTCCCGAAGTCGGTACGCCCGTGCGGGCGGATGCGCATGCATTACGCATCCCCGCGAGGCCATCGAGCAAGTGGACGGAACGGTGGGCGCCCCAGGGCGCCTGAACAATATAGAAATTGTGGAGACACCCACCCATGCAAACCGACACAACTCGCGAGAACCCGCAGGCCAAGGTGCCGCAGGCCGCCGATTCCAACCAGGATCTGGCTGCCACCGCCCCTGGCCAACTGCGCGTGATCAAGCGTAACGGCACTGTCGTCCCTTACACCGACGACAAGATCACCGTCGCCATCACCAAGGCGTTCCTCGCAGTTGAAGGCGGCACTGCCGCCGCTTCGTCGCGCATCCACGACACCGTTGCGCGCCTGACCGAGCAGGTTACCGCCACGTTCAAGCGTCGCATGCCATCGGGTGGCACCATCCACATCGAAGAAATCCAGGACCAGGTCGAACTGGCCCTGATGCGCGCCGGCGAGCAGAAAGTTGCCCGC
This sequence comes from Pseudomonas sp. GD03862, assembly GCF_029840855.1. Taxonomy (NCBI): domain Bacteria; kingdom Pseudomonadati; phylum Pseudomonadota; class Gammaproteobacteria; order Pseudomonadales; family Pseudomonadaceae; genus Pseudomonas; species Pseudomonas sp. GD03862. The sequence goes on along the minus strand of NZ_JAOCDI010000020.1, from coordinate 91,740 downwards.
GACTACGTGATCTACCGCGACCAGCGCGCCAAGGAACGCGCCACCCGCGCCAACACCGACGCCGTGGTCGAGCCGCACCCGAGCATCCGCATCACCCTGGCTGACGGCAGCCTGGCGCCGCTCGACATGGCCCGCCTGAACACCATCATCAGCGAAGCCTGCGAAGGCCTGGCCGAAGTCGATGGCGACCTGATCCAGCGCGAAACCCTGAAGAACCTGTACGACGGCGTGGCCATCAAGGACGTCAACACCGCCCTAGTAATGACCGCCCGTACCCTGGTGGAGCGCGAGCCGAACTACTCGTTCGTTACCGCCCGCCTGCTGATGGACACCCTGCGCGCCGAAGGCCTGGGCTTCCTGAATGTAGCCGACAGCGCCACCCACCACGAAATGGCTGACCTGTACGCCAAGGCCCTGCCGGCCTACGTCGCCAAAGGTATCGAGTTCGAGCTGCTGAACCCGGCCCTGGCCGACTTCGACCTGGAAAAACTGGGCAAGGCAATCAACCACGAGCGTGACCAGCAGTTCACCTACCTGGGCCTGCAGACCCTTTACGACCGCTACTTCATCCACAAGGATGGCGTGCGCTTCGAGCTGCCGCAGGTGTTCTTCATGCGTGTGGCGATGGGCCTGGCGCTGGAAGAGAAAGACAAGGAAGCCCGTGCGATCGAGTTCTACAACCTGTTGTCGTCGTTCGACTACATGGCCTCGACCCCGACCCTGTTCAACGCCGGTACCCTGCGCCCGCAGCTGTCCAGCTGCTACCTGACCACCGTGCCGGACGACCTGTCGGGCATCTACCACGCGATCCACGACAACGCCATGCTGTCGAAATTCGCTGGCGGCCTGGGCAACGACTGGACCCCGGTCCGTGCACTGGGCTCGTACATCAAGGGCACCAACGGTAAATCCCAGGGCGTCGTCCCGTTCCTGAAAGTGGTCAACGACACCGCCGTTGCCGTGAACCAGGGTGGCAAGCGCAAAGGCGCTGTATGTGCCTACCTGGAAACCTGGCACCTGGACATCGAAGAGTTCATCGAGCTGCGCAAGAACACCGGTGATGACCGCCGTCGTACCCACGACATGAACACCGCCAACTGGATTCCTGACCTGTTCATGAAGCGTGTCTTCGATGACGGCAAGTGGACCCTATTCTCGCCTTCGGAAGTGCCAGACCTGCACGACCTGACCGGCAAGGCCTTCGAAGAGCGCTACGAGTACTACGAAGCCCTGACCGAGTACAACAAGATCAAGGTGTTCAAGACCATCCAGGCCAAAGACCTGTGGCGCAAGATGCTGTCGATGCTGTTCGAGACCGGCCACCCATGGCTGACCTTCAAGGACCCGTGCAACCTGCGTTCGCCGCAGCAGCACGTGGGCGTGGTCCACAGCTCGAACCTGTGCACCGAGATCACCCTGAACACCAACAAGGACGAGATCGCAGTCTGCAACCTGGGCTCGATCAACCTGCCGAACCACATCGTCGATGGCAAGCTGGACACCACCAAGCTGCAACGCACCGTGAACACCGCTGTGCGCATGCTCGACAACGTGATCGACATCAACTACTACTCGGTGCCGCAAGCGCGTAACTCGAACTTCAAGCACCGTCCGGTCGGCCTGGGCATCATGGGCTTCCAGGATGCGCTGTACCTGCAGCACATTCCTTACGGCTCCGATGCTGCCGTCGAGTTTGCCGACAAGTCGATGGAAGCGGTCAGCTACTACGCCATCCAGGCTTCTTGCGACCTGGCCGATGAACGCGGCGCCTACGAGACCTTCCAGGGTTCGCTGTGGTCCAAGGGCATCCTGCCGCTGGATTCGCAACAGATCCTGATCGAGGCCCGTGGCCAGAAGTACATCGACGTCAACCTGGAAGAAACCCTGGACTGGGCGCCGGTACGTGCCCGCGTGCAGAAAGGTATTCGTAACTCGAACATCATGGCCATCGCGCCAACCGCGACCATCGCCAACATCACCGGCGTGTCGCAGTCGATCGAGCCTACCTACCAGAACCTGTACGTGAAATCGAACCTGTCGGGCGAATTCACCGTGATCAACCCGTACCTGGTTCGCGACCTCAAGGCCCGCGACCTGTGGGACTCGGTCATGATCAACGACCTGAAGTACTACGACGGTTCGGTACAGCAGATCGAGCGTATCCCGCAAGAGCTGAAAGACCTGTACGCCACTGCGTTCGAAGTCGAGACCAAGTGGATTGTCGACGCTGCTTCCCGTCGCCAGAAGTGGATCGACCAGGCGCAGTCTCTGAACCTGTACATCGCCGGCGCCTCGGGCAAGAAGCTGGACGTGACCTACCGCATGGCCTGGTACCGTGGCCTGAAAACCACCTACTACCTCCGTGCCCTGGCCGCAACCAGCACCGAGAAGTCGACCATCAACACCGGCAAGCTCAACGCCGTTTCCAGCGGTGGCGACAGCGCCCCGGTCCAGGCAGCCGGCCCAGCGCCAGTGCCGAAGGCCTGCGCGATCGACGAGCCTGACTGCGAAGCCTGCCAGTAAGGCCTGAATGCCGTGCGGGGTGCCTACGGGTGCCCCGCGCGGCATTTTTGTATCCGCGCCTCAGAGAAACCTTGCCCTTTGCCCACTGTTCACGCAGCTCGGTAAAAGAACAGGACCTCTCAAAAAAGGATGTAAGCCCATGGCGCGGAAAAAACTGGCATCTCGCAAGATTGGTCGCAACGCCGAAACCGGCCGTTTCACCTCGGTGGAACAGGCACGCAAGCACCCCAAGACACACATTGTCGAAACGCTGTACACCCACCGTAGCTAGTGGTAGCTGGCCTCATCTCCGGCAAGCCCGCGGTGAGGCCGATTCCGCCAATACAGCCCTCAGAAACACCATATGATGTGCCTTAAAATTTAAACTGGCACAACATATAGGTTGGCGCTACACTCTCCCCCCGTAGAAGAAGCCACCCGCTTCGTGAACGGACGCACGCCAAACCGGTCAAAAAAGTTACCCTCGCCGGCAAGACACGCGCCCCGATCGAAGGTGAATTCCGGTATACTTTGCGCCCTCTGAAAAGAGCACCTATTCAATTGTCCTGGCCCCTCCCAGAGGCCTGGCCAGGTACAAGCCAGAACACATTCAGATGTAAACGAGAGTCAGCCTCTCGAGCTGCCCATTCGCCATTACGGCCTTGCGTCAGGCATCACATTCTTAAAATCCAACCGGTTGCCTCTGGGCGACCCTCAAGCAGGAGCCAAACCATGCTGAGCTGGGACGAATTCGACAAAGAAGACGGCGAAGTAGCCGCCAAAGGCAACACCCCTGCGCAGGCCGCTGCCGCCGCCACCCTCGACAAGCTCGACAGCGCCGGTGGTGCCGCCGCCTTGGAGGCCCGTGCGGCCACCGCTTCTGACTCCGAAGCCGTCAAACGTGCCAAGGCTGCCCTCGACGCCCTTGACGTTGCCGAAGGCCTGGCCGAGCTGGAAGGCTCCTCGGCCCGCGTTGCAGTAGATGAAAAGCGCATGATCAACTGCCGCGCCGACCTCAACCAGCTGGTACCGTTCAAGTACGACTGGGCCTGGCAGAAGTACCTGGACGGCTGCGCCAACCACTGGATGCCGCAAGAGGTCAACATGACCGCCGACATCGCCCTGTGGAAGAGCCAGGACGGCCTGACCGAAGACGAACGCCGCATCGTCATGCGCAACCTCGGCTTCTTCTCCACTGCCGACTCGCTGGTTGCCAACAACCTGGCCCTGGCCGTGTACCGCCTGATCACCAACCCGGAGTGCCGCCAGTATATTCTGCGCCAGGCCTTCGAAGAGGCGATCCACACCCACGCCTACCAGTACTGCATCGAGTCGCTGGGCATGGATGAAGGCGAGATCTTCAACATGTACCACGAGATCCCGTCGGTCGCTAAAAAAGCCGCCTGGGGCCTGAAGTACACCCGCGCCATCTCCGACCCGGAATTCAACACCGGCACCGTCGAAACCGACAAAGAGCTGCTGCGCAACCTGATCGCCTACTACTGCGTACTGGAAGGCATCTTCTTCTACTGCGGCTTCACCCAGATCCTGTCCATGGGCCGCCGCAACAAGATGACCGGCGTCGCCGAGCAGTTCCAGTACATCCTGCGTGACGAGTCGATGCACCTGAACTTCGGTATCGACGTGATCAACCAGATCAAGATCGAGAACCCGCACCTGTGGGATGCGGCGATGAAGGAAGAAGCGACCCAGATGATCCTGCAAGGGACCCAGCTGGAGATCGAATACGCCCGTGACACCATGCCACGCGGTGTACTGGGCATGAACGCAGCGATGATGGAGGATTACCTCAAGTTCATCGCCAACCGTCGTTTGACCCAGATTGGTTTGAAAGAAGAGTACCCAGGGACTACCAACCCGTTCCCATGGATGAGCGAGATCATGGACTTGAAGAAAGAGAAGAACTTCTTTGAGACGCGTGTGATTGAGTATCAGACGGGTGGTGCGTTGAGCTGGGACTGATCTCCAAAGCCTTATTTTTCAGCGAGAACCGAACAAATTTCAAGTTTTCCGAATTCTCGCACCAAATAAGCGCATGAAATGAAAAAAGCCACCTGAACCGCAAAGGCCAAGGTGGCTTTTTCGTATAAGCCGAAGAACGGCTAAACCCCTACCCGCTTCAGCGCTCTGATTTCATCCCGGATTTTTGCCAGAAGCTCGTCCACATCGCCCTCCTGACCGACCTGCATCAAGACAATCAGGGTCGCAGGATTCACTCCTAGTCGCTCCGCAAATTCTTCCATTTTTTCGATCGTTGGACTGCGAATGCCACGCTCAATTGTGGAAACGAAGGATTGGCTCGCCCCCAGCTGCTCTTGTGCGATCTCCTTTCGTACCCGCACCTCCTTAAGCGCGGAGCCAAAAGCCAACTTGCGTTCCATCTTGTTACCCACAAAAGGAACGATAAAGCCCTGATGTGGACTCAAACGCTATGCTGCATACAGCATATATGAGAAAATTCGTTGTACTCCTAAATAATCAGTACGACCCACTCCGTCTCCGTTTCGATTGAGGTTTCAAGCCGTGTTTGTTTCAGATCCCCAGGAAGAGGTCATCACTCTTATAGGCAAGGTTGACCCCAGCCACAAGAGTTGGCCTAGAGTTGATACTAGCGAAACATTCTTCCAGGTTCATACTAAGCAACAAGGGGACCCCAAGCTCACCTTCGGCGTAATATTGCTGGCGACCCCGCGGGCGCTCCTGGATTTTCTGGAATGCTGTCAACGGGATGAGCAAATACGAATTGTACAAATTATTATATCAACCCCTCCTCATGCTAACCGGTCTAGGAAATGGCGCACCGAGGCACTCGCCAAACTTGAGGTAGGCTTCGATGACAACGAAGTACCAAACTCGATCATCTACCACACGATTGACGAAACCTATTATGAGGATCGTGTGTACGGAAAGCGTAGAAACCAAGGTCAACCAGCATTAAAAACAGTATACAAAGCGCGCGCAAGACGCTCGCCAACGCAAGAAAAAATTAACAAGCTGCAGCCACTCGCTAGCAAAAGCGTTGTCCAATGCTAAAACGTACAACGCTTGAAATCATTTTCAGACCTCGCGCTAATTTTGCTCGCGCACGGGCCACGCTCTCCCCACTAGGCCGTTGAGTTTTTTCAACATGAGAATCACTTATACAGCATTAAGCAGATCAAGCAGGCAATCCGGGTGCGACATATTAAGTCGCACCACACCCCTAAAATTCAGTTACAAGTTACGAATTGAAAACACTATATTTTGCTTCAAAAGCAAAATTAGATGAAACGATTCATCAAAGTTTATCTTCTTTGACTTCCAATTGGATCCATGATCAAATCTGGTCTAGATAAAATATCCACACCCGCTCTTCGGCCTGTGCGGTGAGGATCAAACATTCAGCAAATCGATGTCAAAAAATCGCCGTCAATTCGGCAGCAAAAAAAACGGTGCAAGCTCTAGTCTTGGACAACTTTCACCGCGCACTTCTGTGAGCACCCTTAGGGATTTCATCCTACGGCCGCGCGCATTATTTATCAGCTAAAAATTTACAACCTGCAACCCTACCATCTTCATTGCCGGTACATCTAAAGAGATTGGTTCTGGCAGCGCCGGAGCAGCAGGAAGCATATGCGTTATACACGCGAAAGAATGGAGCTATTAGACCATTCCAGCGCCTTATGACCTTGGGCCACACTTCTGACGAGACTCGACCATGATTACAAAAGATGAATCAACCAGGCGCAGTAGCTGGGAACGCCTACTTCTGCGCGCTGCTAGCAGCATCTCTTTGACTGCCAGCCAATACAAGGTGATTGAGGATCGCTACTCACAGCTGCAGAGTATCCTCTCGGCCTCCAAAGACCCTTTGCTTGAGGGTGCGCATATCTTCCCTCAGGGTTCAATGCGCCTTAAGACTACGATCAATCCAGTCAAAGATGCCCCCAAAGATCTCGGCACGATCGATGCTGATGCCATCGTCTGGCTACCCAATGCCGGTGATGCAGATGCCGACACGGTTCTAGCAGCTATAGAACAGCGCTTCCGTGAAGGCAGCCGAGTGCAATCGGATATTGTCCAGCTGCGCCGAGGAATCCGTATCGAGTACGCAGACGAAAACCCTGGATTCCACATTGACATCACACCTGCGCGTGCGGTGCAGGGGAATAATGAGAGTAACGGTCAAGGAAAACTTGAAGTACCTGACCGTGTCACAGGCTGGAAGGCCAGTAGCCCAATCCCGTATGCCGACTGGCTACATAGCGCTTCGGAGCAAAAAATCTCGCTGGAGCTCCTCAAGAGCTTTGTGGCCAATGAGAGTCGAGCCATGGACTCTGCCACACAAGAGCCCCTTCCCTCGTATCAGGAGTACGACAAGCTCGATCCTTTGCGAGCCACCATCAAACTGCTTAAACGGCACCGCGATGAATGGGCAATTGAAACGCGAAATGAGGATTACCGCCCTATTTCTGCCGTGATCACCACCTTGGCAACTCATGCCTACCTCAAGGTGGTAAAAGAGTCACATCACACTCCACTGACCCCGATCGATGCGATCCTCAAGATTGTGGAAAAAATACCTGAGGAGATCAAAGTCTTTGCTGGGAAGTACTATGTGGTGAACCCTCGAGATCCCGGTGAAAACTTCGCGGAGAAATGGAATAGGCCTGACGAAGGACACAAATACTGCCAAGCCTTTGACAATTGGCATGCGAGTGCATTGGTTGCCTTTATGCTTGGCCTGCAGCCCCACGACAGCGCTGACTCATTCGCCAACGTCATGAGGCAAAGCTTCGGGATCGGCCAGAGTGTGATTACAGAGGTCAACAACGAAATTCCGGGGCACTGGACGATGGCTGGTCGAAAAGTTGGGACTACCAAAAACATCTTAGCCGCCACTGCAATCTTTGGCAGCTCGAGCCACGCCACTCCACAAACGAATGTGAAACCAGTTGAACGCCTCGGTTAAGCCCAACCTATCCCCGGCCGTGGAGCGTGGCATCGCCGCGCTTCGCACATTTATAGGCGAGGAAGTTGCGACTACGATCCTTAGAACCACAGATCGGAAACAAGGCGAAGCCGCCAGCTTTCTGTTGCCTCTCCCACCCGACTACACCGGCATTGAAAGGCAGTTGCGCATAGCGTTTCCAAACCAGTTTCCATTGGTCTCGCTGAGGATCCAAGTCGAGCCGTCCCCCTGGCTCGCATGGCCGCATGCCACTAGATCCGGGCTCTGTCTGCACGGTTTCCGCGAAAGGCCAATTACGGGAGATCCGGAAACAGTGGTACAGGACTGCCTCGTACGGCTTGGGGCAATTCTTGAGTTTGTTCGAGCAGATGCAGATCCTGCATTGCGTGACACTGAATTCGAAAAAGAATTTACCTCGTATTGGAACATGCAGCTTGATATTTCTCCTCAAGATGTCTTGCTGCTGGAGAGGCCTAAGGCGGCATCAGAACTGTTTGCAACCAGCGACCCTCGCCCTGGCCGACGCACCCGTACCGCCTGGCTTGCACCGGATGTGCAATTACTCAGAACGCATATCAACCGTACGCTTGGGTTAAGCGCGAAAATCAAAGCACCAGCTGTCGCAGGCTTCTATCTGAAGTTGCTGACCTACCCCGATATCCAATGTCCAACTCCTGATCGCTTGCTGGAATGGCTGACACCGCACCTCAGCCCAGACGATAGCAAGCAATTCCTGGCCTGGTTCTCCGGAAAGGACTCACTGGCCAATCGGTGGCTTGTACTTGAGTTACCCGGCCCCACAGGAGCGCCTCTGTATTGCCTAGATGTCCGTTCTTACAGTAAACAACCAGACCATGGCCGCTGGTATGGCTTTCGCTCAGCTCGGCGATGGTCAGGCAAGAATCAGCCATCCCACTCGCCTGTTCTGGTGAGGGGCGCCATCCTCAATGTGTTAGATCGGGATGACATTCTTTCCCGCGACCTCAGCGGTACCGCCAAGAGCCTGGAAAAGTCCAAAGTAGTAATGGTCGGCGTTGGCTCGCTGGGGAGCACTGTTGCCTTACAACTGGCCCGCTCGGGCGTGGGAGAGCTCGTCCTCATCGACCCTGACATCCTAGAGTCTGCGAATCTGGGACGTCATGTACTAGGGGCCGACGATCTCGCTCAGTCAAAAGCGACTGCTCTTGCCGAAAAGATTACGCATGATCTGCCTACCGTTAAGGTCACGGCCTTCATGGACTTCGCTGAGCTCATGCTGCTCAAGATGCCGGAAATTTTCGACAATGCAGACATGGTGCTTGTCACCACTGCAGACTGGTCATCGGAGGTAGCCCTGTGGTTCCGCAAAGCGCAAGCCGCAGGCTGGAATCTCCTGCAAGCGTGGAGTGAGCCTCACTCGTTTGTTGGGCATGCGCTCTTAGCGCCACAGGGGCAGCATGATGGACGCCCCTTGTTCGATGACACTGGTAATTTCAACTTCAAGTACACCGAGTGGCCGAACGGTGGCGGGGTGGTTCCACTGCCGGCGTGTGGCCAAACCTTCATCCCTGGAGGCGCCTCAGGCATGGCCAACGTGGCGTCGATGGTTACCCAAGTAGCATTGCGGGGTCTTACCGGGCAGATCACCAAACCTGTGTGGACCACAAGTATCTATCGACCTCAGGACATTCCTACTCATGACGGCACTTACAGCGGGCCACCCTTAGCAGATGGAGTCCAACACATCGTGTTTGAACGTGATTGGCCAGATGCGGAGAGTGGTAAACAGTGAGTGCTATAGCGTGGGCATGGAAATGGCCTGGCATCGATGTTCGCTTGTCGGTTTCCCAAGCTGTTGCCGAAGTGCTTGATCAGTTCAGGCAACGAACGTGGAGAACTGAAAGAGGTGGTCAACTGTTTGTCGACTTGGCCAACCCCGCTGGTTTGATCATGAGCCTCGCCACACCGCCACATGCAAGAGACCGCGCTGGATGGTCCTGGCTGGAACTCGACGCTGACCGCTGCCGCAGGGAAATTGAATCGGCCAATGCACAAGGGCTTCGGCTTGTGGGGTATTGGCATACACATCCACAAACCGTTCCGGCGATTTCTCCCACAGATATAGCAAGTTTTTCTCGATTCGCAGCACGCTACGCGCAGGAACTACCTCACCCGATCGCAGTGATTGTAGGCCTATCCCCAGAACCCGACGGCATCAAGGCGTGGTTGTTCCGTGACGGGAAGTGCGTGGAAGCCGCCTTGGCCAACTGATCAGGGCAGCGCTGCCCTACGCTGCAGCATCAACTGGAAAAGCTCTGCCTGATAGCGCGCGTCATCCAGCGCATTATGCGTGGGAGATGACTGCGGTAGCAGATTTGCACTCATGTGCGATGATTTGGTCTGCTTCCAATCGAGATTGAAAGCCCCCATGTAATACGCCTTGATATCAAGTGCCGCAAACCCGAAGGGGTTCTCCCCCACATACTTATGAAAGTAATAATTGACAAACGACCAATCAAAAGGAGCGTTAAGACCGACAAATATAGCTCTTTGACCGGGCAGACTGACATTGGCCAGCCATTCCGCAAGCCTCTGCATCGCTTGTACGGGAACAATTCCTGTAACTGTCAATTCCTGCAGATCGAATCCCGTTACAGCCACCGCTTCAGGATCGTGCTTGGGGCTGTCTGGCTTTAGCTCCAGGTAGATAGCCTGATCTGGGCGCCCTACAACACACGCCCCAAGGGAGAGCATGCTGTACTCGCCAGGGATCGGGCCCGAAGCCTCGATATCTATAGAAATATAAAGTTCTTCAGTGCTCATTCCCTTACCTCCTGGATAGACAACTGGCGATCTGCAGTGTCGAATTCACTATGCTACTAGAACACAGGCTAGCAGCCGAGCATATTGGAATATGACAATAAGTATTTAAACGCCAAATAGCTCGTCCACGCGATCCGGAATTTTTGGCGTCTTTGAGAGCACCAAACAGCGACTGGTACCGACGAACTCTTCAATCAGATAGAGCGAATCCCCAACGTCAACGCCAAGCTCTTGCAAGGCTTGATCGGGTATGCGGACGGCTCCGTCTCCATCCCAGTCTTCAATGGTTATTCTGAATCGAGTACTCATCGACGCTCCAAAATCCGCCATGCATAGAAAATCCCACAAGCCCCTTCCAGCTCAGCACCTGACTCGGTCAAGGCAGCACTCATTTGCCTGCCTTGAAGGGTCGGTGGCCGCCAATCTGGGCCACCTTGCTGGGAAACAGGATCAGTGAGCAACTCAAGAAAGCCAGGACTCTACGGTACCGGCACCGTACTGAGCTTTCCATTCTTTCAGTGTACGATGATTCCCACCCTTGGTTTCAACCACCTCTCCCGTGTGGGGGTTTTTGAAAACCTTTATTTGACGAGGTTTTCGAGCATTTTTGGCCGGCAGAACTGCTACTTCTGCGCGAGCGCTGGGGTCCAAAATCTGAATTACGTCGCGCAAGCTGTAACCATATTCTCCCAACAAAGAACGCAGCTTTCCTTCAAATTCGATTTCTTGCTTAAGCGCGTTGTCATTTTTCAAGCTTTCCAGCTCGGCCAGCTGCGCCGCAAGCTTTTGCTCAAGGGCACGAAATTCAGCGAGTTTAGACATGATAAGAGCCTTTATCGGGTAAGTCCTATCATTCAATCATTAGCTTGCTTAGCATGTCAACCAGATGCCATCCCATTCAGGACCGGCGAAAAAACCAATCAAAATTTCACAAGAAATCGTACCGATGAAGACAGTTTGATATCATTCGTACCAGCACTTATAGCTTTTCCGAAGGAATGCTAATTTCCTATTAACTTCACTGCAATCAACCTCGATCAATTAACCATCTGCACTCAGTCGGTAGACTGCGGCAGCCAGCCAGACGTAAGGATGTACTTATGCTTAAGGAAGAATTGCTAAATTGGGGAAGAAAGCTAGTCGACTGGTTTGTTCGCCCCAAAAATCTCGGTGTAACGCTGATCCGCAGTGGTGCTGTAGTGATAGGCCTCTCGCTTGCCGGCGGGATCGTCGGGCAAATTGTGTATAAAAGCGATTCGACACAGCTACAGGCCAGCGTAGACACCTCAGGAGGGCCTGCCACCTGGATCAGCCTGACTGCCTTCGGCGTTGGCGTACTCATGATTGTGGTTGGGATTTACCTCAACCTGCAGGACCGTCAGCAGTTGGCCCGCCAACGCGTCCTGACCCTTGAACAAAAAGGACTCTTCAAAATTGATAGCCCTTTGGACACCACGGTTAAGAACACCATTGGGGGTAACGTCGATACCATCCTCGTCGACATTCGCGAAGGGGTAACCGAGGGCCGAATCACCAATCCAGAGATCGCCCTGAAAAAGGTGGTAGACGGCAGAGGTGATCTGATCCGACGCCTTGATGGGCAGAATAAAAATGATATTGAGATCGTCTACGGCGGACTCATGGCCGTGCCTTTCACTTTTTTGACTGGATGCCTGCTCGATGACGAAGGAGGCAGAATTAAGGTCTTTGACTGGGACCGCCTAGGAGGCGGCCAATGGCGCTTGATTCAGAGCGGCGTTGACGACAATCAAAGACTGCAAACTGTGTCTGCCATCACCGGCAGCGTAAAAGAAGTGGTCTTAGCCCTTTCGATTTCTTATCCGGTAGACGAGGCTGGCATCGCAACCACCTTCCCAGAATTGCCCGTTGTACACATGAAAATGGACGATCTGTCCTCCAATGCCCACTGGTCTATTGAAAAGCAAAGCGCGGTGGCAGAACAATTTCTGCAAGCTCTCAAAGGGCTGTCAGCCAGAGGGGTTAAGACAATTCACCTGATCATCGCCGCACCAAACAGTGTGGTATTCAATCTGGGGCGTATCTATGATCGAAGACTGCTACCTTCGGCCATTGTCTATCAATACGAACGGTCATCCAGTCCGGCCTTCCCCTGGGGCGTTGCTCTTCCCTCTCACGCGCAGGATGAGCCCTCAATTTCTAGACACGAGGCGAAACAAGCGGCAGTGCCACTTTCTTAAACTGCCCGGATGATACACCGAAATATTGTTTCCCGGCTGGCACACGGATCCACGCATACGCAGCCAGCCCTCTACATCACGACATCACCCGTGGCCACAGGGAGGTGGCTACAGCACCAGTGAGCATCCTCAAACCAAATCTTTTTTGTCGGCTGGCTTAATGTCAAGGCGGTTGAGCGTGCGCTGAGCAGCACGAGCATCACGGCCACGGCATGTTGAACGATTAATGGCTCATCACGTATTTATTTCTGAGGAGCACGTTGCTTTACGAGATAGCTTAAGATGAGTAGACACCCTCTTTTTTTGCATGAACGGACACACTCCCCTCCAAAAAGCTCATTATTGCCCCCTCAAGCTGGGTGATGTAATTACGCGCAAAAGCCTCCAACTCATCATCATAATTATCTGGAGACTTGAGCAATTTGGCGCGAGCCAAAAAATTCAAACTACCGAAATAGGCCCTAGCAATTATCAATCCCAAATTGCGCTGAGCGCTCTCCAGATTGAACGCATCTTTCTTCAAGATGAATTTGCAGTTCAGGTAATCTTCACTATAGTCCGATCCAATTTTTACAGGTACCACTAAAGACGACCCATGAAAATTCCGCCATATATTCTTGGATTTCTCAACGATAAGTTCCTTTGCCGACTTACTTTTTTTGCGGCAGGGTGCGACCCCTACGCTACCTGAAAGCTGCATGAGGATTTGATAAATTGTAGGTCCAAAGCCGGCGGTAGCAACAACGTTTTCTATATGCCAAACTGTATCAAATCTCTTGAAGACAATAGCGGCCAATATATCGCCTTCAGAACTCAGCAGGGCCAGCATTGGGTAGTATGAACTTCCAGCTTTCTCAGGATGAAAGCCCTCCCTTTTAAAATAAAGACCAAGCCCATCAATATTGCGAATAGCCATGAAAGCGTCCTAGGACTGAAAAAGGGTTTGCATAGTACCTCATCTCAAGTCGCAACACTTCGTCGTCCAGTAAATTTAGGCGCTATCTTACAAAAAGGGATTCCACACCTGCGTGACGTCCCTCACAGCCAACCAGCCTTTCGTGTGTGATCTGCTGCCCGACTCATCAACTTTGCATAGCAAAGCATAAGTGATAAATCCGCCCACTATCGATCCGTTTAACCTTCATAGCCAGCTCGCCTAGATGATCACCGGCTGAGCGACTAGGTGTGAGGTCCTGGAATGAGTTGGTGCGGATTAATAGAGAATCGCTCTGGATTTTTCGTCCAGGCCTCAAATACCAAGTTGAAGGGAGTGCGCCATCTCAAGGACTCGAGGTGTCTGGCGAAGTTGTAAGCCATCACGAAGGCCAGTATCTGCGTCTTCAGCGCAGCGAAGTCGGGATAGTGATGCGCCTTGATGGTGGCGTCTTTGATCGTTCGGTTCATGCGCTCGACCTGGCCATTGATCCACGGGTGGTAGACCTTGGTCAGCCGATGTTTGATGGCGTGTTCGTGACAGACACAATCAAAAATGTGCCCACCAAACCGCTTGGTCGTGCCGTTGCGATACCGGGGCTGCTCGTGAATGCCCCACTGTTGCCAGCCAAGACGGTGTGCATCGTACGCACGACCTGGCGTAGAAACTCAGCGCCATTACGCTTACCCAGGCTGTTCGACCGGCCCAAATACCGACAGCGCAACATTATCGAACGTATGTTCGGCTACTAAAAGAGAAACGCCGAATCCTCACGCGCTTTCACAAGCTCGCAAAAAGTTATGCCGCGATGCTCTCGCTGGCTTGCGTCAAGCGGTGTATGCGACGGCTTTTTTCAGACAGAGCCTAAGGCACCCGTTCAGCGTAAGGGTAGAATACCTCTGTTCCGCATTACCTCACGAAAAGCTACCTGCTTGGGCTGCAACACATTGCAATCGCCCTTCTTAGGACTGTCCAATTGCGAGCAGCTTTTATCTTCGCTTAACTGCATCCAGTCGCGGGATGATTCGCCGCTAGCCACCCAGACAGTCATGGCTGGAATGCTGCCGCAGTTGCCGATAATCACCATGAAATAACGATTCCTGTCACCCTCAAAGGAATCAAGATAGTCCCAGGTAGTTTTCTGGTCACGCCAAGAGGGTGATGGCGTACTCTCTGGATGTGTATGCCACAACCCTACAGCATGCCTGTATTGTTCGAATTCACTTTGCCTGTTCCTATCAGAGGCTTTTACATCTGGATTCCAAGCGTGCCTGCTTCGCCGGTCAGCAGGATTCGGCCCCATGGCGTTACTGATGATCAGCCCGTGAGAGTCCGGCTCTGGGCTAAAAATCTCCCCTCCAGCTTCCTTCTGCCAGAACCGACGTTGAGCATAGCTGTACATGTGTGCCAGGACGTGATCAGTAAACAGCACGTATTTACTGTTGTCGGGATAGAAAAAGACCCTGCTCATGGAAATGGCCTTATCAGGGTCAGGCCTTCGAATCCAGATGCAATACTCGCCCACTCATTATGCTTCAATCCCGGCCAATGCTTATCCAAATAAAGCTGCCCGCGCACCCAGCTCCGCACTCGAGGAGGAAATGGTTCGACTGCATCGATCATCTCCAACGCGGACTCAGCAACCAAGGCGACGGCGTGTTCGGCTGCAGCTGCGGTGTAACTCTGGAACCGGCTGCTGCACCCAGGCTCTTGTTGGATCACTTCATCGGGCCACACCACCGCCTGTAAGCTATACAACGGATCTATCGGGCCTTGTAGCCACAATTGCCCCGATGGTAAAGAACAAGCATGAGCAGCAGCCACATAGGGCTCCATCCAACCTACCAACAGCGGGCATGGATGCTTTTGTCGAGCGTTCTCAATCTGCGCTCTCACATCTGGCTCACCGGTGAGATCGAGCACTGCGTGCACATCAGCCAATGAATTTTCTTTCAGCCATGCGGCCGTATTCTTGAAGTATGGAACTACCTCGGTCGAAGGGAAGGCCAAATTAACTCGCTTGGCCACTGCACGTGCTTTGCTCTCACCGATAGACTCTGCGCCAAGTAGATGTCGCCCGACATTCGCTGGAGACATGGTGTCAGCATCAACCAGAGAAATCCTGCCGACTCCAGCCTTGGCGAGGTGGTCGACTATCGGACTCCCTAGAGCCCCCGCTCCTAACACCAGAACATGTTTTGCCTGGCGCCGGTCAACCTCTGGATGCTGATCTCGACCGGCTGTCCAGTTTGGGTCTAGGCGAGACGTAATAAGTGGCAGTACTTTGGATGGAGAAGGAAACGATTTTTTTCGTTTACCTTTACCCTTCCCAATATCCCGAACCGTCGGTGGGCCGCCTGGAAGCAGGTACGCGAAAGCAAATTGAGCATTCCTTAATAAGACTACACGGTGTATCTCTCGGCCGCGGCGACTACGGTGTATCTGGAACTGTGAATAGTCCGCGGGAAGAAGACGACCTTTCAGTATGCGCTCCAGATCACCCATAGATTTAGGCCAGGTGCTGGGCGTAAGCACATATGAAATCGGGACGTCAGCAATCAACACCGCAGTACGTTGCTCAGCCCCCAACGACTGAACTACGCGATTGGTGATGCGTAGAGCTTCATCGGCGGCCACGATGATCCTGTTCGGCGTCAGGAGCATTCCGCTCCTGATCATTGCCTTCTTGGGAGGTGGGTCTACGGTCCAGACTGCGGTCACTGGGTCGTATTGCGACCGGGCCCGAGCAACCTCGATAACCCAGTAGTTGATTGCTTCCGTCTCAAAGGCTTCGTCCAAGCTACCATTCAACCAAGGCTTGAGAAACTGCTCCAAGTAAGCATTCAGAAGGAAAAGAACCCTCTCCTCCGCGGAGTGGCCCGAGCCTGGTCCGGGGTCACCGTCCATGCAAAGAGCCCCGTTATCGTCAACGTGCGGAAGCCTCAGCACCGCATCGGAGGAGAGCTGAATGAATGCCTTGGCGCACCCTGGGAATTCGGCAGGCAGACGTAACTCGGCCCACTTAAATCCCCTTCCCTCCTGAAAAGTAGGTAACTGCAACTGGTAAGCAGTGATGCCCCCTTCCCGGCGAAAGGCTGAAGGCAGCAAATCCGGAAATTGCTCGCGTATGAGGGCCAAGTTCAAAGTCAACTGATTCTCCCCACTACTCAAGCGAGTCCAGTCGTAACCGGAGTGGCTTTAGGTTTTGGGGTCTCTATTGTAGGCAACACGCCGCCCCCGCCAGTCGGCGCCGGAATACCGAACACCTCCCGCACACGCTTGGAAATAGCTTGTGGTTCAGTTAATGCCAGAATGGTTTTGAGATCCGCTGACAGCGCATCGCACCAGGTCATAAAGGATCGGAAACGCTCTTCCCCATCATCATTCCACTTCTCGGCAAAATTCTCTCCCTCGACGGTGGGGTTATCTACTCGATACTTGCCGTCAAGCTTAAGCACCAGGTGCGGCATGTAGAGCGCGAGCTCATTCAGCACCTCCACCGGATGCTGGAACACACGCCCCAGATCCGCCAAGCCTTCATAGCAAGTGGTCAGTAAGGTAACAATGATCACCGAGATCGGCTTGGTCCCCCCTTCAATGAGGCCACGCCTAACGCACATGTCCCGATGACGCTTGAACAGGCGAATGGCTACTCGGAGGGTATCGGTAATTTCCACGGTTTGATCTGGCACTGGTGCAATGCTATCCATTACCCGGTTCTTCGCCAATGCCTCCATCGCTGGGACAAGAATCAGCGCACGCTTGGCGGTATCGTCCACCCACTTGCTCATACCGGCCGGATTGGAGGTCTTCCAGCTTGTAGTAGGGGTATCCACCACTGCCAATGCCGTTCCCTCGTATCGCACAGCGCGATAGCGCGGAGCCATGGACTCATACGTATTCCGAGGAACAGTATTCAATGGTACCGATGGCGTGAACTCCAGGTAGAACGACCGCTGTGGGAAAGGGATATTCCAGCAACGCCTTTTTGCTTCAGCGTTCAGATCAACCAAAGCATTCCCAATGGATTCAAAAAATGCCATTGGTTCGGAGGCTTCGATACGAGAGATGTCCACCTGGCATACTGCGTCGATGTCAAATTTCTCTCTTCCATTAGGCGACCGTATCAAAGTTTTGGTACTGACCGAGCCCTGAGGCAGAATTGATATGGCTTCGGGTGGCCACGAAAGATTGGAAGCGAGTAGCTCAGCCACTTCCTGATAAGCCCCCTTGGCAGCCTCGATTTCCTCATCACGCACCGCGATGTGCTCATTCACCGCATTGAGCGCTTTTTCCCAATGCGAGTATTCGAGCTGCATGCTTCGAGAGTCGGATGCCAGGCCATCGAGTAGACCCGCATACGACTCAAAGGATTCCTTCAATCGAACAGGGCGTGACCGTTCGGCGTGGATCACCAGCTCAGCACTTTTGGTTTGGCTCATGGCATTAGGCTCGTTATCGAAGAGGAATAGTGATGGACTGCTGCCCGTGAGTGGCGGATACGTGATGACCTGTGATCGATAGGGCAGGAACAAATTTGAAGTCGCGACCTGCGCGGTCATAAACCACGTACTCGGGGTGGTGACCTGCTTGTAACATCTGGCCGAAACGGAACACCGTGCTGGCAGGGCTGATCGCGATGAGGTGGACCTTTGCAACTCGCATCACGTCTTGAGCGTGAACAATTGCTTTGCGCGCAGCTTGCGAAAACTGCTCAAGATCCTCCGGACACCCGATACAGTCGGCTCCTGTCTTTGACGTGGTCACACGAATCCAAGGGATCTCGCCGGAATCGACCGCGCGCCTGAATTCAGGAGACAGTGAATCCTCATCAAGACTGGCCGACAGCTCGAGTGTTATAAAAACTTCGTCTGCGCGAACCGCTGGCAAAGGGCTAACGCTGAAAGTACCTGGTGAAGGAGCAGTGGCCTTTGGGTCCCACGCCCAGGTCTTGCGAACCTTGTCGTACTGGAAGACTTGAATGGCCTGCGCTTCACCCATCACTCGACCGGCCAGAACCAAGGTAGGAATATGGTGCAGAGGGAAGATGGCCAGACTTTCGGTGCTCAAGCCGCTGCTGGAATTGAATCCGGTGACGAGCTCTCGAATATGATGCTCATGCTCCCGCAAATATTGGTACCAAAACTCTGGCAGATGACGGTCATCTCGCTGTGATTTGCGGCGCACGTAATGGACGACACCTGGCTCCATGGCTCGTCTGGTCGCCACAATGGCCTCAATCAGCTCCGAGTCATGAAAGTAAGTCGGCACGTTTGCCAAATTAGCATGCAAAGTCACCGCTTTAGTACGCGGAAACGCCAGTGAATTTAGATAATTCCGTACGATATCCCGGTGAGACTGGCGCATTTCGTTCAGGATTTCGGCGGTATAAAACTGAGGTGCAAACGAATCAATCAGACGATGGTGCTCATCACACATCAACATGATGTTATCGGGGACATTGGCGAGACGGTGCGAATCAGTCTGACTACCCCGCGGCCCTTCTGGATCCGATGCAACGATGTGTGCCAAATATCCGACTCGGGCAGCTTTGGTCCACAAGGCAATTTCTGACAGATCATGCCCGCAGCCTTCAAACATGCATCTTGCACCCGCATCAGCCCAAACCTTTTGTGCCGTTTTCTCCGAGATCTCTGGTCCCCGACCACTGGTCCTACCGAGCAATCCATCCCGGGTCGCGATGAAAACATCCACCTGGGGCTTACTCTGTACGAGCACATATGCCCACGTGCTATCTGCGGTGTGGGCGGAAAGCAAGGCTTCAAGCCCCATGTCCAGAACGTAGAGCAAGCCTTTGGGGACCAGTTTTTTAAGACTCGATTTTGCTATCGGTCCTGGGTCAGCGGGATGTAAAACGAGACTCGCCTCATCGAGATCAACTAGCTTACAGAGGTAGTCCGCAGTGACGTACGCCACCCGGTGCTTTTGTGTCAGACATCTATCCAGCCAGACAGCCAATTCCTGATCGCTCAAATTGGTTGTAGTCGTGCTGCTGCGTGACGAGGTTGATGAGCCAGAAGACATTTAATCGCCCTAATCCGTGACCGAGTTAAATCGCGCCTCTTGCAGATGAGGGTAAAAAACAAGAATTCAATGGCAATGTGCCATTTTTTTTCAGGCTAACACCACTTACGGAGTAGGACTGCCGTCCGAGCCATCGCTGCGACGGAATCAGCTAAGTCCTTGGTGTAAGTATCCAAGAGCATCGTTAGGTTCTGCATGCCCCTGCTCGCCGCGGATCGCCGAGTTGGGGTTTCGCATACCAACGCAGCCTGACTTCGCTTCCCACGCCGTGCCGGTTTATCATTGCAGGATCATAACGAAGGGGGCTTTCGGATCGCCGCACGCTTGCTGCCCGCCCTGGATTTGCGCTGCGCCTGTGGTCCACAGACTCAGGGCTGTGGAATGGTTCGGGTGATCCAGCCAACCAAATTCAACTAGTGCTTTTTGAGCAAGGAGGGCAATTGATACGGTTACCAAGAGCTGAAACCCAGCCCGCGCTAACAGCTTCCTCCGCAGCAAAACCAGCACAGCACGACCGCCAACAGCGCGGACTATTCTCCATTTATTATAATAAACAACGGTAGCTCAAGATGTTTGATGAAAAGGATTTTTCCGCTGGCAAATTTTGGAGTTTACTGAAGAAGCGCGTCGCCTCGCGCGAGCGGAACGATGAGCTGCAAGTGGACAAAGCCCTGCTGCAGATGCTGTTTATTGTAGCTCTCGACCGTGAGCTGATATCGATTTCGTCCAAGCGATTCCCTTTCAAAGATCTCATTCACTCAAAAGATGATTATGAATTCGATGCACAATGGCGCAATATCCGAGAAGAGATAATTAGCACCATGGACTTGCCGCGTCGGACAGATTTTTTTGCACCGGTCATCGACAGACTCTTCTTTTTGGAAGCATTCCAGGCCATTGACAGTGAATTACCTCGCTCGCCTGTTGAAGCACTGAGACTATTCGATTATCTATTTTTCGCCAGCGCGGCCGCTAACCTCGGAGCCAGCTCACGCTACCTGAGTATGGTCGCCAGATTCTCGAGTATATTAGCTGGTCAAACTAGCAGGCGGGTCGAGGCGTTTGCCTTGACGGGCGAATTCTTATCACTCTCCCCCTCCGGCACGTCAACTATCCGTCCAGAATGGCCCACCGCCTTTATTCGATCCTTCAAGGGTTGGGAGTTTGAATTTGAGCTTCGCATGGAGTTCCTGCATGCCAACACGAAGCAACTCGCAGAGAAGAGTTTCAATACCATACAGCTGTCGCGGGGAGACTTCGTTCTAATCAATGCCCCTCGGAAGCTGGCAAACCGTGCCTCTGCTGGCGATCGACAGCCGCAGATAGCCTCCGCCGCCGATACCTCAATCCAGATGCTGGAAGCATTGCTGGGCCGCAATCATTTTCTCGAAGGTGTGGTGGTAGTTCCCGGTTTAGATCGGACCGCTTCCAAAACCGAGCTTAGACGTATTCGAGAGTGGCTCGTTGAATCGAAGATGCTGGTTGCGGTGATCGATTTCCCCTCGGGAAGCCGTAATGTGACCGTGTCTCATAGCGCCTGGGTGCTGCGTGCCCATTCGAACGCTTCGCGGGAATCCGTGCTAATGGTAGACATGCGATCGCTGCTCTCCCCCAATCATCGTGGGGGTTGGATCGCACTGGCGGAATTCGCGGCTCGCTTGGTCCTGACCTGGGAGAATGATCACCGACCTGCCGACTGGTCCTCGCAGGAGGTCACTAACACCAGTGACAAGCGTCTGCACAAT
Organism: Pseudomonas sp. GD03862; assembly: GCF_029840855.1. Taxonomy (NCBI): domain Bacteria; kingdom Pseudomonadati; phylum Pseudomonadota; class Gammaproteobacteria; order Pseudomonadales; family Pseudomonadaceae; genus Pseudomonas; species Pseudomonas sp. GD03862. The sequence continues at coordinate 70,521 of NZ_JAOCDI010000020.1, read as the reverse complement.
ATCTATACACGGGAGTTTAGCGAGGGTTATCGTGACGTACCGGGCCTCTGTGCACTTATATCGAGGACTGAGGTATTGGAGAACCATGCACGGCTACAAGCGCATGACTATTTGAGCACTCAATCCCCCCGCCTCTGGGCCTCTGGTCTTGATCATACTGTGGTCACAGAGCTGCTAGCGGCTAAGCGACAGACCCGCGAGCCGATCTATGTGATTGGAAATAATGGTGCGGGAAAGAGCTTGTTGCTGCGTGAGATTGCAGAGCTGTCGGTTGAGCAAGGGTGCGCTACCATCGGTGTAGCATTTGGTTTCAATGATCGCTTTCCCCATCGCTCCCAAAAGAATAAAGAGGATGTTTTTTTTCGCTACGAGGGTAGCCGCGGCACCGGCTCAACCGCGTCATTGAAGAAGCTAGCCTTGGACATGGGTAAAAAGATCTATGACATTCATTGCGACCCTCATCGACTCGCCGCCTTTAGCATGGGATTGGAGCTCTTGGACTTCAGGGCACGCCGCTACTTGATGCCCTACGCAGCTGAATCGAGCGTTCGAGACAACCACCTAATGATCAGCTCGACCGTGTTGCTGAGTGATCTCGCCAGTGAAAATATCGATTTAGTTCAGCCAAATACTCTAGCGACTATGCAGCCTGCGCTGGGACGCATGAGCGCACGAAGCGAGGTCACGCCATTCTCCGAGCTAAGTTCGGGAGAACAACAGATGCTGACGTTACTCGTGAAAATCATCGTTTCGGCAACCCCTAACGCACGCATTTTGATCGATGAACCAGAGATAAGTCTGCATGTGAGTTGGCAGCGCTTGTTGCCCATCATGCTGAGTAAAATGTGTGAGCACTTCGATTGCGACATGGTGATTGCGACTCACTCCCCTCTTCTGGTTACGAGTGCGTTGAGCGCCAGCAATCACTGCTTTGTGGCGCAAGATCAGCAACTGATTCCTCTGCGAATTCACGATCGCGGTTCAGTTGAGCGCGTGCTATTCACTGGCTTTGGCACCCACACTGAGAACAACCGACAAGTCTACGAACGATGTGCCGCGATTGTTTCGGAGGCCATCAAAGCTGTGAACGCGGAGGATAAAAATCTACAGACCGTCTCCCGCTTGGAAGAGGAACTGGCTGTCATGCAGCGCACCGTAGACGCTGCGACTGGACAGTTGCGCAGCTCATCCCTTGATAGCGAGCTGGACCTGATCGAAAAAACTCGCGAGGCATTGGACCAGTTGCAGGCCCTGGCGCAAGAGACGGGGGAGAGCGGACAGTGACTTTGTTACCCGTCGGGCGTGACCAACAAGTAGAAGAAGCGCAATATTTGGCCAAATGCCATCGGCGAGTGAGGCGTCGTCCCCATGCAGCGCAGATCATGCAGGACGAGAGCTTCTTTGATGCTGCGCGTAGGGAAAACCGTGATGTATGGGCCGAATTCTACGCGACTGAGTGGCAAACACCAGCAGGTGCAATAACCGGATCGGATCTGATGTCCGCTCTACGAGACCACCTGGCTGAACTGCAGGGGGAGCAGTGTTGTTATTGCCGACAGGCCTTACTTAAAGGCGGCAACTCGCGCCCTATAGAACATGTGCTACCCCGGGCTGAGCACCCAAGATTCACCCTGCACTTTTGGAATCTTGCCGTCAGCTGCGAACGCTGTAATCGGCTCAAGGGCAGGACACAATCTGAAAACTTTGGACGTGAGCTCGTTGATTATCCCGGCCACACAGATTTCGTCTCTCAGTATCATCCCCGGTTGCATGAGTACGATGCGCACTTTAAGTACGCAGTGATCATGCAAAATGGCGTGACCATACCGTTGTATGCTGGTCGAACCGCCCATGGTCGAAACCTCTGCTCGCAGTTTCTGCACGCCGCAGCTGTCGAGATAACCCTTTTATCACCTAAGTCAGCGCTGCATGAGGACTTGAGCACCATTCAGAAGTTCATCATCAGCCATGATGAGGCTGCGATTGACAAGTTGCAGGCAGCTCAGATCGCCCTGATCGAGGCGATGGTAAAAGCTGCCACTGGTTGATCGACATGCGTGCAAGGTTCCATAGCTGACCTAATCGCCAGCGGTCAGCCCTATCCAAAGGATCAGCGTCTGATTGATTCGGGACGATTTACACCGATTGGCCACCGTATTCGCATCACGTCACCTACGATCTCTTCACAAACCACTTGGTTAGGAGTCAGCACGGGAGCTGATTTCGCCTTGGGATATGCGAAAGCACATAAAAACCATCTTTGGGGTGGAGCGTATGGCGATCGCTCGAGCCCTCGCGCTGCAGCCTTCCGAACCTGATCGGCTTCGAAGAGTTCGGCGGTGCTGCAGACATGCGCTATGCCGCTGAGCACATCACCTCCCAAGATGAAGAAGTCATCCTGATGGCTGGTGTAGACACTCAAGCTGTAGCACAAGGTGCGGCATGTAGTGCACGAGCGGAATCAAAGGACCACTGACTTTCATGAGATGGCATCCGGAACGGCTAGCATGCGAGGAGCAGACCCATTCGGATGACGGCTAGTCATGAGAGTCCTTGGCCACATCTCCGGATGTAAGACGGCGGAATCACTCTGACACCTCAAATCAGCGAGGCTGATGACAGCGCCTGATCGGGATCAGGGTAAAAATGGATTGCGGTAGGCGCTCAGCTCCGTCTATCGAAACATATCTTGCATGCTAGCATTTTAGTGAGGCATTATAAATTCATAACTACAAACCAGCGGTGCCCATCATGGTCAGCATTGCGTGCAAAGACTTCTCACTCCTGTCATCCCGCTACCGGGTGACCTCATCCTCTAAAGGCTGCCGTCTGGCCGAGCCTTCTCCTACTCGATTTACCAAGCAGATGAATGCTTTAGCTCTTTGGAGCTAGGGCTCCCTCTGTGAGTGCCCAGGGCCATTGGCCCAATGAAAATAAGGAAAATAGAAATGAGCATGATGAAAGCTGCCCGTCTGCATAAGGTCGGTCCGACGTTCCAGCTCGACTCGATCGAGATCCCGAAACCACGTGCACACGACGTTGTTGTTGAAGTGAAGGCTTGCAACTTGGTGCCCAACCTTCGCAATGTCATCGAGAGCTACTCCACCTGGTTCCCTTACCTTCCCCTCCCAAAGCTGCCGGCAGTCTATGGCTTGGACGCCGCAGGCATCGTCAAGGAAGTGGGTGAGGGCGTGCACGGCATCAAAGTCGGAGACCGCGTGTACGTGAACCCCGGCCGTAGCTGCGGCTCCTGTCATGCCTGCTTGCGCGGTCAGCACATAAACTGCACCGCATTCACCTTCCAGGGCTACTTCGGGTTTGGCCCAGGCTCTCAAGAAATCTTCGAAGACTACCCCTACGGCGGATTGTGCCAATACATGACCGCGCCAGCGTCGGGCTTGGTCAAGCTCCCTGAAGCGATATCCTTCGAGCAAGGATGTCGGTTTGGCTATCTCGGCACCGCCTATTCGGCCCTTCGAAAAGCAGGCGTGTGTTCTGGTCAGTCTGTGCTGATCAGTGGCGCCACCGGAACACTAGGACTTGGGGCCGTCCTGCTTGCCCTGGCCATGGGTGCTACAAAAATCTTCGCGATGGCCCGAAACCGTCAATTGCTAGAGCGCGTACGCGCGCTCGCCCCAGATCGCATTTTCACTATTTCCGTCGGCGACGAGCCACTGGGTGATTGGGTTCGGAAGCACACCGATGAGCTCGGTGCTGACGTCTTCATTGATGCGGTTGGCCCGGGCGCTCCTCATGAACTTACCGTTGAGGCGATTGGTGCGCTTCGCCGCGGCGGCCGCATGGTGGACATCGGCGGTATGTCTGAGGATCTGCCGGTACCGATGTTCAAACTCATGTGCTTCCAGATCAGCGTGATCGGCTCCCTCTGGTTCACTGTGGCAGAAGGTCAGGACATGGCCGAAATGGCTGCTGCCGGCACCTTGGATCTTTCGGTATTCGACCAAGAGGTCTTCGCCATCGAACAGGTCAACGAGGCAATGGATGCAATAGCAGACCGCAAAGGCGGTTTCACCAACGTTGTAATTAATCCCAGCCTGGCCTGAACAGCAGCGCCGCTCGATCGAGCGGCGCTCAATCGGAGACCGAACATGAAAGTGAGACGAGTGGTTGCGGGTACGCAGAATGGTAAAGCTGTGTTCCTTTCCGACGATTTGGCGCCTCAGACCTATGAATACAAAGCGATTCCAGGATTCGCTACCTCTTTAATCTGGCAAACGGAGGCGTCTCCCACCCTTCCTGAAGCATTTGACGACCCAGTTCAAGCCACCTCTTCACTGCTGCCTCAGCCCGGTGAAACTAAATGCCTGGCGGTGAGCTTCCCGCCTGACACAATCTTCCAGTCCTCGGATTTCAATCCCGATGAAGCTCATGCAGAGCAGCAACGCCACCTGCTCGGGCTTTATGAATGCTTCGACCCTGAGCGACCAGGTATGCACGCTTCTCCGACAGTCGACTACGGCATTGTCGTCAAAGGTCCTCTCGTCCTCGAACTGGACGACGGACAGATCAGGGAGCTCGCGAGCGGAGACATCGTAGTGCAGCAGGGCAACATTCATGCTTGGCGAAATCCAGGGACCGAACCTGCACTGGTTACATTCGTTCTGATTGGTGCCCACTCTCAGCGGTAAAAATTACATAGGATAATAACAATGAAAAATTATGTAACTCGCGCTGGCGTTGCCAGCGCGCTCGGCTGCTCTTTGCTCGTTTCTTCGCTATGTTACGGTGCTGAAAATGGGGATACCGTTTGGCCGCTAGGCGTACAAACTGTTCTTCCAGCAATATTGCCTCCCCCAGGTGAAACTTCTTTGTACAGTTACACCGCCTACTACAAAGCGGATAGCTTTAAAGACAACAGCGGAAAATCTTCCGTACCCGGATTTAGCTTGGAGAACTTTGTGCAGGCTATTCGGGTGGTGCACACATGGGATGTGAAATTTGATAGCGGCGTTACACTCAGCAGCGGAATCATCGGATCAGCAAACAAGATCAAGGTTGAGGCGTTTGGAAACAGCGACACAGACTCCGGATTCAGGCAACTGTACCTGACCCCTCTGTATGTCGGCTACTCGCCTTCGGAAAATTTGCATTTGCTAACGGGGTTCAGCGCCTTCGTCCCATTGGGTAACTATGACGGCAATAAGTTAGCGAATAGTCCGACAGGCAATGCGAGCTATACCCAGGAATTCGACTTAACCTGGTTCCCCCACCCTAACTGGGAGGTCTCGATTGCTCCCACCTTCACCATCAATGCGAAGAACGATGACACCGACTATCGCTCGGGCAACGTATTCAACGTTGACTACCTGCTCGGCTACAGGCTGCAGTCGAATCCCAAGGTCCAGTTGGGCTTAGTGGGTTATTACACCAAACAGGTCACCGACGATCGCTACGACCATGGTGACCTCGATGATGGAAATCGGCTGAGTAAATTCGCCGTTGGCCCCCAGATCTTCTATGCGTTCGATCAAAAGTCAGGAGTCGTCCTCAAGTGGATGCGTGAGACCGCGGTCAAAAACGGCCCTAAAGGCGACTCGGTGTGGCTTGAGTTCGCCTTCCCACTATGAGGCGAGCTTCGCATCCTCAGGCATTTTAGAAACGACATCCTTCGCCACACTGTGAATATGGCTCGCAGCCGCATTGGCTGCGGCCTTTTTGTTCCGGGTTTTCAGCGCTGCAAGAATCTCATCGTGCTCATCAGTAGCAGCATCCAAATGCACTTGGAAGCCACAGGTCTGCACGATGAAAAAGTCGGACAGCTCAAAATTTGCCACTTGGCGCGCCGAGAGTATTGGCGATTTTGCCATTGCGTGCAGCAGGCGATGGAATTCGACGTTCAATGTTCGATAGCTGTCGGCGGCATCGCTGTGAGCTGGGTTGATGCTTCTAATTTTGTCGTTGATCTCAGACATACGCAGCACATCATCAGGGGACCCACGTTCAGCCGCAAGCCCTGCGATTAGCGCTTCGTTGTTCGCGAACATCTGGTAGAAGTCATCGACTTCCAAACGTGTAGGGTGCACAACCTCACATCCAACCTGGGCTGTGATCACAACAAAGCCCCTCTCCTGGAGGCTGTTCAGCGCGGTCATGATCGGCTGACGACTGACACCAGTCTCTTCGCCAATTTCCTTGACCAGGATTTTTTCACCGAACGCATACCTACGACTCAGTAGGCGTTCCAAAATGTGCTGATAGATAGCGGTCTTCTTGTTTGCCACTTGCATCGGTATGGTTTTCCTAGAACTGAGTGCACGGTTCAACATTTCGCTAACTGGCTTGCATACTAGCATTTCGGATAGTAAACCAGATTTTTGCACCCATCGCTTCGTCATACGTCGCGGCCCATTGCCACGGGGAGGATCCATCCGACGATGAGCGGGCATCGTCAAGCTTGCATGCTAGCATTCTAGCGTGCATGATGATTAGGCAGACAAAAACAAATCTACCTGCATGGCGTTGCCCCTCTACCTCTGTTGGGAGTTGAGGAGACGCTCATGCCGTCCCAGTGCGAGGCGGCCTGCACTGGGGCACGACGTGAAGGTGTCGTATCGATGAACGCTTACCTGCATTGCCTATCGCACACGCCCCTCATCGGGCATTTCGATCCGCCCAAGAATGTGCTCGATGAAGTGGATGGGGTGGTCCGCGCTGCCCGTGCACGCATCGCTGCTTTCGATCCTGAGCTCGTGGTGCTTTTCGCTCCAGACCATTACAACGGCTTCTTCTACGATGTCATGCCCCCTTTCTGCCTGGGCATGGCGGCTGAAGCCATAGGCGATTTTGGCTCGCTCGCCGGCACCCTCTCTGTGCCCAAATCTATCGCTGAAGCTTGCGCTGATTCTCTGCTCCGCAATGGCATCGACATGCCTGTTTCGTATCGCATGCAGGTCGACCACGGCTTCGCTCAACCGCTCGAATTTCTTCTTGGCGGTTTAGACATGTATCCGGTCTTGCCGATCTTCGTGAACTGCGTGGCCCCGCCCCTGCCTACCTTCGAACGAGTCAGATTGATGGGTGATGCGGTCGGTCGATTCACCCGCACTCTGAACAAGCGGGTGCTGTTCCTTGGGTCGGGAGGCCTTTCACACCAACCGCCAGTTCCAGAGTTAGCCAAAGTCGATGCCCGGATGGCTGATCGGCTCATGGGAAGTGGCCGCAATCTGCCAGAAGACGAACGTACCGCTCGCACTCAACGAGTGGTCATTGCAGCTGAGCGGTTTGTCGAAGACCAGACCACCCTGCATCCGCTGAACCCTGAGTGGGATAAGTACTTCCTCGACGTTGTTGAGCAGGACCTGCTAAGCGACCTGGATCAACTCCCCAACGCACATCTTTCCGAATTGGCCGGTAAATCCACGCATGAGGTCAAGGCCTGGGTCGCTGCGTTCTCAGCACTCGCTGCCCACGGCGCATATACCGCGACAGATCGCTACTACCGAGAGATCCCGGAGTGGATCGCAGGCTTCGGCTCTATCAGTGCGCACTCTCAGCGCTAACACACCTTCACGGAGAATCAATCGTGACTGCAATTACTGAAAAAGGCACCAGCAAATTCGTTCGCATCCAAGACGGCGAGCTGGATCTGAATATTCATTACAACGACTGCGGTGAAGGCAAAGAAACCGTTGTCATGCTGCATGGTTCCGGCCCTGGTGCTAGCGGCTGGGCTAACTTCAATCGCAACATCGAGCCACTGGTAGAAGCCGGTTTCCGGGTCATTCTCATGGACTGCCCTGGCTGGAGCAAAAGTGATTCGATCGTCAGCACCGGCTCTCGCTCCGATCTTAATGCCCGCGTTCTGAAAGGGTTGGTCGATAAGCTGGATCTGGACAAAGTACACCTGCTCGGCAACTCCATGGGTGGCCACACTGCCGTGGCGTTCACGCTGACCTGGCCTGAGCGCGTAGGCAAGCTCGTGCTTATGGGCGGTGGCACCGGTGGGGTCAGCCCATTCGTGTCGATGCCAACTGAAGGTATCAAGCTGCTGAACGGACTGTACCGCGAGCCAACGATCGAGAACCTCAAGAAGATGATGAACATCTTCGTCTACGACACCAGCGATCTCACGGAGGAGCTGTTCCAAGCACGCCTCGACAACATGCTGGCTCGTAAAGATCATCTCGAAAACTTCACCGCGAGCCTCGCTGCGAACCTCAAGCAATTCCCCGACTTCGGTCATCGTCTCGGCGAGATTCAGGCCGAAACCCTCGTAGTTTGGGGTCGCAACGACCGCTTTGTCCCTATGGATACTGGCCTGCGTCTGGTTGCTGGCATTCCCAATTCTCAACTGCATGTCTTCAACAAATGCGGCCACTGGGCCCAATGGGAACACGCGGACAAGTTCAACCGCATGGTTCTCGACTTCCTCACCCACTGATCGAGGTCAGCATGAACATCACACAAGAGACCCTTGAGCGCTTGGCGGCTGATCTGCGCAGAGCTGAAGGAAAGGGCGAGCCTGTTGGACCACTGCGTGACGTCATCGGCGCCACGAATGTGGAAAGTGCCTATGCGATTCAACGCCTGAACCAAGCCTACGCCATCGCCAATGGGCAACGCCTGGTGGGCCGAAAAATCGGCTTGACCAACCCTAAGGTCCAGGCGCAGCTGGGCGTAGACCAACCGGACTTCGGTTGCCTGTTTGCCGACATGGCGTACGGCGACAACGAAGTGGTTCCGTTCGAGCGTGTTCTGCAGCCCAAGATTGAGGCGGAAATTGCACTGGTTCTGGAACGCGACCTGCCTAGCGCTTCTACAACCTTCGCAGACGTCATTGCCGCAACTGGCTGGGTTCTCCCGGCGCTCGAAATTGTCGGCAGCCGCATCGAAGGCTGGAACATCAAGTTCGCCGACACCGTGGCTGACAACGCATCAAGCGGGTGCTTTGTGCTCGGTGGCCCTGCGCAGCGCATCGATGGCCTTGACCTGCGTGGTGCAACGATGCGCCTCTCCAAAAATGGTGAGGTCGTCAGTTCCGGAAGTGGTGCTGAGTGCCTGGGCAACCCGCTGAATGCGGCCGTTTGGCTCGCCCGCACAATGGCTGAGTTTGGTGAGCCTCTCAGAGCAGGCGACATCATCCTCACTGGCGCCCTGGGGCCAATGGTTGGCGTGAGCCCAGGTGATCATTTTGAAGCCGAAATTGAAGGCCTTGGCCGCGTCGGCGTGTCGTTCAGTGTCGAGTGATGGAGATCTAGTAATGACAACAAAACGCAAAGTCGCCATCGTCGGCTCCGGAAACATCGGCACCGACTTGATGATCAAGATCCTGCGCAATTCAAAGCATCTGGAAATGGCCGTGATGGTTGGTATCGACCCCGCATCTGACGGCCTTGCCCGCGCAGGCCGAATGGGCGTCGCCACAACCCACGAGGGTGTCGCGGGCCTGGTCAAAATGCCAGAATTTGCTGACATCGATTTCGTCTTCGATGCAACCAGTGCCGGCGCTCATGTCAAAAACGACGCCATGCTGCGTGAGTGCAAGCCGGGCATTCGAGTGATCGACCTTACTCCGGCAGCTATCGGCCCTTATTGCGTGCCGGTGGTGAACCTCGAAGAGCACGTCAACGCGCAGAACCTGAACATGGTTACGTGCGGCGGGCAGGCAACTATTCCAATGGTCGCTGCAGTATCGCGTGTAGCCAAAGTGCATTACGCAGAGATTGTTGCATCGATTGCCTCCAAATCGGCAGGCCCGGGCACCCGAGCCAACATCGACGAATTCACCGAAACCACATCGAAAGCCATCGAGGTGATCGGCGGTGCAGCCAAAGGTAAAGCCATCATCATCATGAACCCGGCTGAGCCTCCTCTGATGATGCGCGACACCGTCTACGTGTTGTCTGAAGCTGCGGACCAGGATCAGGTTGAAGCCTCCATTGAAGAAATGGTTGCCGCAGTGCATGCGTATGTCCCTGGCTACCGCCTCAAGCAGAAAGTGCAGTTTGAAGTCATCCCTGAGTCTGCCCCACTGAACATTCCTGGCCAAGGCAAATTCAGTGGCCTGAAGACCTCAGTTTTCCTTGAGGTCGAAGGTGCTGCCCATTACTTGCCAGCGTACGCAGGCAATCTCGACATCATGACTTCTGCCGCGCTCGCTACCGCCGAGCGCATGGCACAGTCGATGAGCCAGGCCTGAGGAGCGCAGATATGAACGGTAAGAAGCTTTACATCTCGGACGTGACCCTGCGTGATGGTATGCACGCCATTCGTCACCAGTACTCACTGGATCAGGTCCAGGCCATCGCTCGCGCACTGGATGCCGCCAAGGTCGACTCGATCGAGGTCGCGCATGGCGACGGCCTTCAAGGCTCCAGCTTCAACTACGGCTTTGGCGCGCACACCGATATCGAGTGGATCGAAGCTGCCGCCGACGCAGTGAAGCACGCCAAGATTGCAACGTTGCTGCTCCCGGGCATCGGTACTCTACACGACCTCAAAGCAGCCTATACCGCGGGTGCTCGTGTTGTACGTGTGGCTACCCATTGCACCGAGGCAGACGTCTCCAAACAGCACATCGAGTACGCCCGTGAGCTCGGCATGGACACGGTTGGCTTCCTGATGATGAGCCATATGCAGACCCCGGAAGGGCTCGGGCAGCAGGCAAAACTGATGGAAAGCTACGGTGCCACCTGCATTTACGTCGTCGACTCCGGCGGCGCGATGAATATGGATGACATTCGTGCCCGCTTCCGCGCAGTGAAGGCAGTCCTCGACCCGGCCACTCATACCGGTATTCACGCGCACCATAACCTGAGCCTCGGCGTTGCCAACTCGATCGTCGCCGTCGAGGAAGGCTGTGACCGCATCGACGCGAGCCTGTCGGGCATGGGCGCCGGTGCTGGCAATGCTCCCTTGGAAGTCTTCATTGCAGCCGCAGACAAGCTGGGCTGGAACCACGGCACTGATCTGTACGCTCTTATGGACGCAGCAGATGATTTGGTTCGCCCACTCCAGGATCGTCCTGTACGTGTTGACCGCGAGACTCTCGCTCTCGGCTACGCCGGCGTTTATTCGAGCTTCCTTCGCCATGCAGAAGTTGCAGCTGCTCGCTACGGCATCAAGGCAGTAGACATTCTGGTCGAGCTGGGCAAACGCCGTATGGTCGGTGGCCAGGAAGACATGATCGTCGACGTCGCACTCGATCTGCTGAAGCGCTGAGTTCGCAGGCAGCTCCACGCAAGCTGTCTGCAGCAATCCCCCTCCTGTAAAGGAGGGGGTCTATGACACAACAATAAGAGAAACCTCCAACATGAATGCCTCGCATACTTCCGAATCGCAGCACCTCCGAACACGCAGTGATCAGCCCCACTATTCACTTTTCTTGAGTGATTACTGAGCTGACATAACTCCACATCACTGGCGGTACTAAAACCAAAATCACGTGTTTTCTGAAGACCTTTTGAAGGGCTTCGGAGGGGGTCGCTATGACTGATAAAACCGATAAGACCAAACTTTTCATCACCATCGCGCTTTGTTTCCTCGTTGCACTGATGGAAGGCCTGGATCTCCAAGCCCCAGGGATTGCGGCGCACGGCATGTCTGCCGAGTACAGCTTGGATAAGCTGGAAATGGGCTGGGTCTTCAGTGTTGGCGTTCTGGGTATGCTTCCAGGAGCTTTCGTTGGCGGACGCCTGGCTGATCGCTATGGCCGAAAAAAAGTGCTCATTGCCTCTGTTGCACTGTTCGGCATCTTCTCTCTCGTCACCACGGTAGCCTGGAGTTTCGGCGCGTTGTTATTCGCCCGGTTCCTGACAGGCGTGGGCCTGGGTGCGTCGTTGCCTAACCTCATTGCACTCGCTTCTGAAGCAGCTGGTGAGCGCATGCGAGGCACAGCAGTCAGCTTGATGTATTGCGGTGTACCGTTGGGGGCAGCGTTGGCAGCCGCCATTGGTCTACTGGATTTCGGGGCTGGCTGGAAGCTGGTCTTCTATGTAGGCGGCATTGTTCCTCTGGTCATTGTCCCCCTGCTGCTTCTTTTCCTGCCTGACGTATACAAGCAAACAATTTCAGCTACCTCCACTATCGAAGTTCCCTCCACCAAAGCCATTTTGGTAGAGGGCGGTGCGCTGAAGAAAACCCTGCTCTTGTGGGTCAGCTTCTTCTTCACGCTGATGGTCACCTACATCCTCATCAACTGGCTTCCGAGCATTCTGATTGGACAGGGCTTCAAGCCGAGCGAGGCAAGCGTCGTCGTATTGGCCATGCAGCTTGGCGCGGCCATGGGCACGTTGATGCTTGGCGTTGCGATGGATCGCCTGCCTATCTGGGCGATGTCGGCGCTGGTATATGGGGGCATCCTGATTTCTTTGGCCTGCCTTACAGTGGCGGCCTCACTCCCTACCATGATCGGTGCAGGATTCTTGGCAGGCATTTTCACAACGGGTGGCCAGTGCGTCCTTTACGCCCTCGCTCCGCAGTTCTATCCCGCTAATGGGCGGGCTACCGGGACCGGTGCAGCACTCGCAGTCGGCCGTATCGGTGCCATGACCGGTCCACTCGTCGTAGGAAAAATGATGGTCCTTGGGGCCGGTGCAGGTGGTGTCATGTTGGCCTCGGCGCCCGGCATCGTTCTGGCGGCTATCTCGCTGCTTTATCTCTCGTCGCTGAAGAAACGCCCTGAGCTGAGCCCTTCGGTGGTTTAAGCGTGACTGCGTCATCACAAAAACAAGAAAGAAGACACGACATGAGCAAATCAAAAAAAATTGCATTCGCAGGGCTGCTGGCTGCACATGCAGCTTCTCTACAGGCGGCCGGCTTCGTGGAAGATTCGAAAGCCAAGGTAACACTGCGCAACTACTACTTCGATCGCAACTACATCAACCAGACACCGCAAGCTGCAGCGCGAGAGTGGGCCCAGGGTTTCATCGTCAACTTCAATTCGGGCTTTACAGAGGGGGTTGTCGGCTTTGGACTGGATGCCCAAGCCATGATGGGGTTACGCCTTGACTCCTCACCAGATCGTGTCGGCACCGGCCTATTGCCGTTCTCTGCCTCCACTAGGGAGCCAGCTAAGGACTACTCCGAGCTAGGGCTGACAGCGAAGGTCAAGGTTTCCAAAACTGAGCTTCAGTACGGGACCGTAAGCACGTTTTTACCGATCGCATTCGCAAGTCCAACACGGCTACTGCCCCAAACCTTCCGCGGCACTTACCTACGCTCGCAAGACATCACAGATCTTTCTCTGCACGCGGGTTGGTTGGACCGAATCAACCTGCGGGACTCGACTGACTACCAGAAGATGCGAGTTTCAGCTCCAAACGGACGCTTCAACGGGGCCGCAGAGTCTGATGCGTTTTATTTCCTTGGTGGCGATTACGCCTGGTCGAAGCACCTCACGCTCAAGTATTACTACGCAGAGCTCGAAGACATCTACGACAAGAACTACTTGGGTTTCGTGGACAACCGTGAGCTGGGCCCAGGCCGGCTCACTTCCGACTTCCGCTTCTATGATTCCAAAGACAATGGATCCGCAAAAGCTGGGAAGGTTGATAACCGCAATACTGCCTTGATGTTGACCTACCAGCTCGGCGTCCATCGTCTAGGCGCTGGCTACATGCAGCTGACCGGCGACACCGCAATGCCCTATCTGTTTGGTACCGAACCGCTGGTGATCACGGAAGGCACACTGAGCTCGGAGTTCCTGAACCCCAAGGAGAGAAGCTGGCAGGTCAAATACGACTATGACTTTGTTGGCGTTGGTGTTCCCGGCATGAACGGGATGTTGCGTTACGTAAGCGGGGACAACATTGATCTTCCGAATCTCGGCGGCAACAAGCTCAAAGAGTCGGAAAAAGACGTTGAGCTTTCCTATGTCATCCAAAGCGGCACGTTCAAGGACGTGGCATTCCGGGTCAGACACGCTTGGTACCGCAATGATTTCGGCCCTGGAGCAACGCATCGGGATGACAATGAGCTTCGTGTGAACATTGATTACACCTTTGCCCTTTGGTGAAGCCGACGTAGCTCCACTCACTACGCGCTGCACCCTTAGCCACGAACTCACCTCGTGGCTTTTTTTTGCGTGACGAAAGGCATTTCCAGATGATTGCGACCACCACTCTTGCATGCTAGCATGCAAGCACGAATTGAGTGATCTCGCCTGCCAGCTAATACCGCTGAACCAGACACTCTGATGGCCTGAAAAAAAATACAAGATCAGGAGGTACCATGAATCTCTTCCCCCTCATTCGCATCGCTCGCCCGAGCTGCGGGTCCCAGTAGAGCCCGCCGTTTCCCAAATTTTTTAATGTCTCGAACGCCAGGTCGGTGCTGTTTCGTGCTGGCTGGCTTTGGGACCTGTCGGACATGTTCCGGGCTTGCGTGCAAGTTCAGAGCATCAACAAGTAATGCCTGGAGAATAATAAATGACTACCTCCACTAGCTTCGATACCGACGTACTGGTGATTGGCACCGGCCCAGCTGGTGCAACTACTGCCTTGGCGCTCGCCACCTACGGTGTACGGGTCAAAATGGTCACCATGTTCAATTGGCTTGCGAACTCGCCGCGAGCCCATATCACGAACCAGCGCGCCATGGAGGTCGTGCGTGATCTTGGACTGGAAGACGAGGTTGTCAGAGCAGCCACACCTTGGGATCAGATGGGCGATACGCTTTTCACCACCAGCCTGGCCGGTGAAGAAATCGCACGTATGCGCACCTGGGGTACTGGCGACAAACGCAAGGGCGACTACGTCCAAGGCAGCCCATGCACCATGCTGGATCTCATCCAGCCCGAGATGGAATCGATCCTTCTGAAGCATGCCGCGATCCGCGGTGCTCAACTGAGCTTTAACACCGAGTATCTGAGCCATGTGCAAGATGCGGAAGGTGTGACTGCTCGCATGAAGGACGTTCTGACCGGTGTCGAGTACGAAGTCCGAGCGAAGTACCTGGTGGGCGCCGATGGAGCTAACTCGAAGGTAGCTAAAGAGATCGATCTGCCAATTGTTGGCGAGATGGCCAGGGCCGGAACCGCTTACGTCATCTTCAACGCCGATCTAAGCAAGTACGTACAACATCGCCCGAGCATCCTTCAGTGGATCGCTACTCCAGAAGCTGGTTTTGGCGAAATCGGGATGGGCTTGCTGCGCGCCATTCGCCCGTGGGATCAGTGGATTGCAGGCTGGGGCTTCGACATGGCCAAAGGCGCTCCAGACCTGTCCCCAGAAGCTGTTTTGGAGAAAATCCGTCTCTTGGTCGGCGATCCAAAGTTGGAAGTCCAGGTTGAGCGCATGTCGACCTGGTATGTAAACCAGGCGCATGCCACCGAGTACTCTCGTGGCCGCGTATTCTGCGCTGGCGACGCGGTTCATCGTCACCCGCCGTCCAGCGGTTTGGGCTCCAATACCTGCATGCAGGACGGTTTCAACCTCGCTTGGAAACTCGCTTATGTCCTTAAAGGATTCGCCGATCCGAATCTGCTGGAAAGTTACACCGCAGAGCGCGCTCCAGTGGGCAAGCAGATCGTGGCGCGTGCCAACCAGTCCCGCAAGGACTATGCCCTGCTGAAAGAGTGCTTCAACTTCGGCAATGGCGTGGACACTATCGCCAAGCTGCTTGATCGCATGCGCGACCCGAGCCCGGAGGGTGTAGAAGTTCGCATGAACCTGCAGAAGGCGCTGGAAATCAAGAGTCGAGAATTCAACGCTCAAGGTGTCGAACTGAATCAGCGCTACGTATCCTCTGCTGTTAAGCCAGACCCAAGAGACGGTGCTGAGCTCTGGGCTAGGGACAAAGAACTGTACCTGCAGGCCACCACTCGCGCAGGTGCCAAACTTCCTCACGCCTGGCTGGTGAACGAGAACGGACACCGGATTTCGACGCTCGATGTCGTAGGTAAAGGGCAAATGACCCTTATCACTGGCCTTGCCGGTCAGGCCTGGGTAGCTGCTGCAGAGAGCTTGAACCTGCCATTCTTGAATACCGTTGTCACAGGCGCAAAAGGTACTGCGGACCTTTACTGCGATTGGCAATCGGTTCGTGAAATTCACGAGGCCGGTGCCCTTCTGGTTCGGCCTGATGGATATATCGCCTGGCGGCACAGCAATGCTGTCTGGTCTTCCGATGAAGCTGCTTCAGAATTGCAGCAGGCGCTCAAAAGCGTCCTCGGTTAAGTGTTACCTCAAAAGGCCCGGCCCGAAATGCCGGGCCTTCTTTTTATTTGCTCACATCCTCGCAGGAGGCCAACCGGCCCACTGCGCTGGAACGCTTGAAAGAAAAATCAACCGATAAGGGCCCGTGGGCACAGCGGCGAACCTGCTGCTACGCCTTACTTAGGGGCTCAACTGCCTTGAGTGCGATGAGGGTGACTATGGCTAAGGCCGCTGATGTCGTTGTGCAATGCCTGGAAAACGAAGGTGTCGAGTATGTGTTCGGCATTCCTGGTGAGGAAAACCTCGACCTGCTGGAATCCCTGCGCAAATCGAAGATCAAGCTGGTGCTGACCCGCCACGAACAGTCCGCGGGCTTCATGGCCGCCACCTATGGCCGCCTAACTGGCAAGACCGGCGTCAGCCTGTCGACCCTGGGCCCTGGCGCGACCAACTTGGTAACCGCCAGTGCCTACGCCTACCTAGGCGGCATGCCAATGATGATGATCACCGGCCAGAAGCCGATCAAGAAGTCCAAGCAGGGCCGCTTCCAGATCATCGATGTGTGCGGCATGATGGACCCCATCACCAAGTACACCCACCAGTTCGCCTCGGCCGACAACATCCCGGCCCGTATGCGCGAAGCGTTCCGCCTGGCGGAAGAAGAGAAGCCGGGCGCGGTACACCTGGAGCTGCCGGAGGACATCGCTGCCGAGCAGACCGATGCGCTTCCAATTCCACGCAGCCTGCACCGCCGTCCGCTCGCCGAGCACAGGTCAATTGAAGCCGCCATTGAAAAGCTGCAGAGCGCACGCAGCCCGATGCTAGTGATCGGCGCCGGCGCCAACCGCAAGATGACTGCCAAGGTCCTCAAGCAACTGATCGACAAGACCGGTATCCCATTCATCACCACCCAGATGGGTAAAGGTGTGGTCGACGAACGCCACCCGCGCTTCCTCGGCAATGCCGCGCTGTCCGCCGGTGACTTCGTCCACCGCGCCATCGAAGCGGCCGACCTGATCATCAACATCGGCCACGACGTGATCGAGAAGCCGCCGTTCTTCATGGTCCGCGGCGGCACCGAGGTCATCCACATCAGCTTCCGTTCCGCCGAAGTCGACGCCGTTTACTTCCCACAAGTGGAAGTGATCGGTGACATCGCCAACTCCGTATGGCAGATCAGCGAAGCGCTGACCGACACCGCGCACTGGGACTTCACGCGCCTGATGGCCATCCGTGAGGCCAACGAAGCGCAAATCGCCGAAGGTGCCGACGACGATCGCTTCCCGGTCTACCCTCAGCGTCTGGTCGCCGATATCCGTCGCGTGCTGCCATCCGAAGGCATCGTCGCCCTGGATAACGGCATCTATAAAATCTGGTTCGCCCGCAACTACAAGGCACACAAGCCCAACACCGTGCTGCTCGACAACGCGTTGGCGACCATGGGCGCTGGCTTGCCATCGGCCATGGCCTCGCACTTGGTGTACCCGGATCGCCCGGTGATCTCGGTATGTGGTGACGGCGGCTTCATGATGAACAGCCAGGAATTGGAAACCGCAGTGCGCTTGAACATGCACATTACCGTGGTAATCCTGCGTGACGATGGCTACGGCATGATTCGCTGGAAACAGGCCAACATGGGCTTCACCGATTTCGGCCTGGACTACGGCAACCCGGACTTCGTCAAATATGCTGAAGCCTACGGTGCCCACGGCTATCGAGTAGAAAGCGCTGACGCCTTGCTGCCGCTGCTTGACCACTGTATCGCCAACCCTGGCGTGCACGTGATTGACTGCCCTGTCGACTATAGCGAGAACGACCGCATCCTCAACAGCGAGCTTCGGGAACGAGCACTGGCGATATAACCGGCGCGTCATCCCCTCACTCGAAGGATTTGGCTTGCTTAATCTGAGCCTCCTCGCACAACAAGAAGCGAGGAGGTTCCCTGAGCAAAGCCAAAAACGATCCCAGCGCAACTTTGATTATCTGAGCCTGCTGGTCCTCGCTTCGTAATCCCTCATAGAGCAGTCCGGTGATCAGTCCTTTGAAGACGCCGATTGAGGTGTGAAGATCCAGATTTATGGGCAATTCCCCTTGGGTAACCGCGTGCCGAAGAACCTGGTGAATGTACTGCAGGAACCGATCGCTCGCTTGCACCATTCGATTATGGATCAGGCCCGACTCATCAAGCCCTTGGTAAATCAAGATCTCCGAGAACTGCTTTGACTGGGGGCTATGCACTGCGTCCAGCATGGCGACAACCACCGCCTCCCAAGAGCGCTCAATCCCTAAGTCAGGAGTAAAGTCCAATTCGAGGGGATGCTGCCGAGATGCCAGCACCGCCTGGAGCACTTCCAGCTTCCCGTTAAAATGCCAGTAGACAGCACCACGAGTGACGCCTGCCTTCCGAGCTATCTGATCTAGGGTCGCGTCGGGAACACCCTGGGCAACAAACACCTCAAGCGCCGCATCAATAATGCGCTGTCTTGTCTCCTCCGCCTCGGCTGCCGTCTTTCTGGCCATCTTATCTAGGGAGCTTTCTTCGACGCGCGGCCGATAGCACGCTCTATGTTCTGCTTGCTCTGCAGCAGAGCTTTTTTGATCAAGTCTGACTGCTTGCTCGCTCTGGAACTCGGCATTACGACCGCAAGGGAGTAATAACCAAGGTAGGTATCCAAAAGCGTTGCGAATGAGCACACGCCATCAATATGCTCGTCAAGATCGCTAGCGAAACCACTCTGCCTCACTTCGCTCAGTTGTTTGACAAGCGCCTTCCGCCCTAGGGTGTTAGAGGTGAATGCTGGCAGCTGCTCGCCGAGCGCTGCTTTTAGGGTTTCGTCAGGTAAAGCTGCCAAGAGGACCTTGCCAGCTGCAGTCGCAGCGGCGGGCACGTTAATACCGATCGGAAACACTACCCGCAGCTCTCGCTCTGACACGATGCGGTCAAGCACGTAAATTTTGTCTCCGGCCAGAGAGGCCAGACACACGGACTCATCTAGCTCCTCAGCCAGTGAGCGCAAATACGGCTTCACCAAAGACAGAATGTCTGATTGCGCCTGGTTGATTAGCTGACCAAGCGCAGGGCCAAGTCGAAAGCCTCCGGCAGGCCCTAAAGCCTCGACTAGAAACTCTTCTTCCAAAGCGTTGATGATTCGCTGAACGGTGGAGCGAGGCAACCCGACCAGCTGCGCAATGGCCGCCAAGCTCAAGCCATGCGGATGACTGCCAAGCGCTCGCATGATCGAGGCTGCTCTGGCGATGACCTGGATGCCCCCGGCCTTGCCAACATTTTCATCTGATTGGTTCATATCTTTCCTCTGCGCGTACGGCTGCGACCTATCACATTGGCCGCCACTGTAGAGCTCTCTGCCTCCGCTAGCCAGCTACACATCGCGAACGCCTCAATCGGTAAACCTCGACCAACGGCGGCTCAGGCTTGCTTGCATCAAGAGTATCGCATAATGGTACACTCTACCGCATTACGATTCAGCAATAGCCCCCGTCATGCGGGCAGAGAGATGGAGCCAAACCGTGAGACAGATACGATCCCCGCGTGCATTACGCGTAATCCCCTTAACTGCGCTGATGCTGATTACGGGATGTGGTGAGAAAGAACAGGTGAGCTCAGCAACTCAACCACCGGACGTGGGCGTGTACACCGTGCGTGCACAAGCTCTGACCCTGACAACTGACTTGCCTGGCCGGACTTCGGCATTCCGTGTAGCGGAAGTCCGC
Organism: Pseudomonas sp. GD03862; assembly: GCF_029840855.1. NCBI lineage: Bacteria > Pseudomonadati > Pseudomonadota > Gammaproteobacteria > Pseudomonadales > Pseudomonadaceae > Pseudomonas > Pseudomonas sp. GD03862. The sequence continues at coordinate 50,674 of NZ_JAOCDI010000020.1, read as the reverse complement.
CCGCAGGTTTCGGGGATCCTTCAGAAGCGGTCGTTTGTTGAAGGCGCTGAAGTCAAGCTGGGTCAGCAGCTTTATCAGATTGACCCACGGACGTACGAAGCGCAGTTGCGTCGTGCAGAAGCGAATCGAACGAGCGCACAAAACCTGGCTCGTCGCTATGAAACGCTGTTGAAGACCAAGGCAGTCAGCAAGCAGCAGTACGACGATGCGCTTGCCGCATGGAAACAAGCAGAAGCCGATTACCAGATTGCTCGCATCGACGTTCAATACACAAGGGTGCTTTCCCCAATCTCCGGGCGCATTGGTCGCTCGACGGTCACCGAGGGGGCGCTCGTTACCAATGGCCAAGCTCAGTCGCTCGCCACCGTCACGCAGCTGGACCCCATTTATGTCGACGTCACTCAGCCAATCACAAAGCTTCTTGGTCTGCAAAAGGCGCTGGAGTCAGGCCGCCTTCAAAAGACAGGCGAGAACCAGGCTGAAGTCAGCCTGACGCTGGATGACGGAAGTGCTTATCCACTGCCAGGGACTCTGAAGTTTTCTGAGGTGAGCGTTGATCCCACAACAGGTTCTGTGACCCTTCGCGCCGAATTTCCCAATCCTAATCGCAAGCTGCTACCAGGCATGTTTGTACATGCTCTACTGAAAGAGGGCGTGCAAAACGCCGCAATCTTGGTACCGCAACAAGCCATCAGCCGCGATACGCGAGGTGTGCCAAGCGTCTGGGTCGTGAAGGCTGACAACACCGTCGAGTCCCGCGAGATTCAGACCCTCCGAACCGTGGGCAATGCCTGGTTGATCAGCAACGGCGTGACCGAGGGAGAGCGAATCGTCACCGAAGGTGTTCAACGTGTTCGTAGCGGCATCGCTGTCAACGCGGTTGAGGCCAAGAATGTGAATTTGGTAGACGGCTTCGCCGCTATCACAGAAGCCTCGGCTAACTGAGGGGGCACGACTGATGTCTCGTTTTTTCATCGACAGGCCGATTTTCGCCTGGGTTCTCGCTATCGTGGCTATGCTTGCCGGCGCGCTGTCGCTGGCGAAGATGCCGATCAGCCAATATCCGAACATCGCGGCCCCAGCCGTTTCGATCCAGGTCAGCTACCCAGGCGCTTCTGCACAAACCGTACAGGACACGGTGGTCCAGGTGATTGAGCAACAGCTCAGTGGTCTGGATGGGTTCAGATATATGTCGGCTGAGAGCGCCTCTGACGGCAGCATGACCATCATCGTGACTTTTGAACAGGGAACCGATCCTGATATCGCTCAGGTTCAGGTGCAGAACAAGCTGCAGTTGGCGACACCACGTTTGCCGGAGGAAGTTCAGCGTCAGGGTCTTCGAGTAGTGAAGTACCAGATGAACTTCTTCCTGGTCATGAGCTTGGTGGACCGTTCGGGCAAGCTCAATAACTTCGACCTCGGTAACCTGATCGCTTCCCAGCTTCAGGATCCGATCTCGCGCATCCCTGGTGTCGGCGATTTCCAGCTGTTTGGCTCGCCATACGCAATGCGTATCTGGTTGGATCCTGGCAAGCTCAACAGCTATCAGCTGACGCCTACTGACGTCGCCAATGCTATCCGGGAGCAGAACGTCCAGGTGTCCTCGGGCCAGTTGGGTGGATTACCAACTCGTTCAGGCGTCCAGCTGAATGCAACCGTTCTTGGCAAGACGCGTATGACGACGCCTAGCCAGTTCGATGAGATTTTGGTCAAGGTAAACGCGGACGGCTCCCAGGTACGAGTGAAGGATGTCGGTCGCGCCGAGCTGGGGGCTGACAGCTTCGCCATTTCTGCACAGTACAAGGACTCGCCAACTGCAAGTCTGGCGCTGCGGTTGTCCACCGGTGGCAACTTGCTGGAGACCGTAGAGGCGGTCAAAAAGCTGATGGAGGAGCAAAAGGCCTACCTGCCTGACGGCGTGGAAGTGATTTATCCCTACGATACAACACCTGTCGTTGATGCCTCGATTGAATCGGTAGTACACACCATCTTTGAGGCAGTGGTACTGGTCTTCCTGGTCATGTATCTGTTCCTACAGAGCTTCAGGGCCACACTTATCCCCACTCTGGCAGTTCCTGTGGTGCTGCTCGCCACATTCGCCCTTCTGCCGTACTTCGGCCTGAATATCAACGTGCTCACCATGTACGCCATGGTGCTTGCTATCGGCTTGCTGGTTGACGATGCAATCGTCGTAGTCGAGAACGTTGAGCGGCTTATGCATGACGAGGGCTTGTCGCCTCTTGAGGCTACCCGCAAGTCGATGGATCAGATTTCCGGGGCCTTGGTGGGCATCGGAATGGTGCTGTCGGCTGTATTCGTACCAATGGCGTTCTTTGGTGGATCCGCTGGCATCATCTATCAACAGTTCGCGATCACGATCGTGGTCTGCATGGGGCTGTCGATCTTCGTCGCTCTTGTGTTCACCCCAGCACTTTGCGTGACCATCCTCAAAGCCCCGGAGGGTAATTCCCACCACGAGAAAAAGGGCTTCTTCGGCTGGTTTAACCGCGTTTTCGACCGCGGCACGGTGCGATTCGAGCGAGGCGTCGGCGCAATGCTGAAGGGCCGCGTTAGGTACCTGCTCGCATTCTTGCTCATCACGGGGGGAACTGGCTATTTGTTCACTCAGATCCCGAAGGCATTCCTGCCCAACGAGGATCAGGGCTTGATGATGATCGAAGTGCGTACGCCGGCAAACGCTTCCGCAGAGCGTACCGAGGGTGTACTTCAAGAGGTGCGAGACTACTTGGCAAATGATGAGGGCGCGTTGGTTGAGCACTTCATGACGGTGAATGGCTTCAACTTTGCTGGTCGTGGTCAGAACTCGGGGCTGGTGCTGATCACCTTCAAGGATTGGAAGGAGCGTCACGGGGCCGGGCAAGACGTATTCAGCATCGCGCAGCGGGCTAATCAGCATTTTGCCAAGATCAAAGATGCAAGCGTGATGGCATTCGTGCCCCCTGCCATTTTGGAAATGGGCAACGCGATGGGCTTCAACTTGTACCTGCAGGACAACCTTGGTCTTGGCCATGAAGCATTGATGGCAGCTCGAAACCAGTTCCTGCAATTGGCTAGCGAGAATCCGAAGCTCCAAGCAGTGCGTCCAAACGGCAAGGACGACGAGCCGCAATTCCAGGTGAACATTGATGACGAAAAGGCCCGTGCGCTGCAGGTAAGCATCGCGTCTATCAACGAAACGATGTCGGCAGCCTGGGGCTCGATGTATGTCAACGACTTCATCGATCGCGGCCGGGTCAAGCGAGTATATGTCCAGGGCGAAGATATCTCGCGAATCTCACCTGAGGACTTCGATAAATGGTACGTGCGCAATAGCCTTGGCCAGATGGTTCCGTTCTCGGCGTTTGCAACCGGTGAGTGGGTAAACGGCTCACCGAAGCTGGAGCGCTACGGTGGTATTTCTTCCCTGAACATCCTCGGCGAGCCAGCCCCTGGATACAGCACTGGTGACGCGATGATAGCCATCGCTGAAATCATGCAACAACTGCCTCCAGGCATTGGCCTGAGCTACACCGGTCTCTCTTATGAAGAAATCCAAACTGGCGACCAGGCACCGTTGCTCTATGCGTTGACTGTGCTGATCGTTTTCCTGTGCCTGGCCGCGCTGTATGAGAGCTGGTCGGTACCGGTCTCAGTGATCATGGTTGTACCTCTGGGTATTTTGGGCGCGGTGCTGGCAACGCTTTGGCGCGACCTGACGGCGGATGTGTACTTCCAGGTGGGCTTGATGACCACGGTAGGCCTGTCCGCCAAGAACGCCATCCTGATCGTAGAGTTCGCCAAAGAGCTGTATGAGAAGGAGGGTTATCCGATCGTCAAAGCTGCGATAGAGGCCGCCAAGCTGCGTTTGCGTCCGATATTGATGACCTCGCTGGCATTCACCTTCGGTGTGCTGCCGATGGCCATTGCATCCGGCGCAGGTGCTGGCAGCCAGCACTCCATTGCTACGGGCGTCGTCGGCGGCATGATCACAGCAACCGTGCTGGCTGTTTTCTTTGTTCCGTTGTTCTACGTGGTAGTTGTCAAGCTGTTCGAGGGGCTCATGAAACGAAAGCCAAAAGCGGTCAAGGAGGTGACTCATGATGTTTAAGTCGCTCCCCGTGTTTGCATTGCTGATGCTCAGCGGATGCAGCTTGATTCCCGACTATGAGCAGCCAGCCGCCCCCGTGCAGGCGCAGTGGCCAACGGGCGAAGCTTACGGCGGGCAGGGAGATCAACGCATCGGGGCGGCTCTCCCCGAGGCAAAAGAGTTCTTCAAAGATCCAGCGCTGGGCCGCCTCCTCGATGCGGCGCTAGAGAACAACAGAGATCTTCGAATAGCTGCCAAAAATGTTGAATCCTACAGAGCGCTTTACCGCATCCAGCGAGCGGAGCGGTTTCCCACACTTGATGGCGAAGCATCTGGAAATCGAACCCGCTTGCCTGACGATTTGTCCCCTACCGGCGATTCTCGGGTCGATAGCCAGTACCAAGTCGGCCTGGTCACTGCCTACGAGTTGGACTTATTTGGCCGAATCCGAAGCTTGTCGAGCCAAGCACTTGAAAAGTATCTGGCTACTGAGGAGGCACAGCGCAGCGTTCAGATCGCACTGATAGGCGATGTGGCAACCACCTATTTTCTGTGGCGAACCGACCAAGCGCTTTTGGAGCTTACCGAAGCGACGCTGACCAGCTACCTTGAAAGCTTGGCAATGATCGAGTCGAGTGCTTCGGCAGGAACCTCGTCGGAGCTAGATGTTCGACAGGCCAGGACTTTGGTGAACCAAGCCCAGGCCCAGCAGGCCTTGTACACCCGGCGAATAGCGCAGGATGTGAACGCACTGGAATTGTTGCTGGGCAGCAAAATTCCAACGGATTTGCCAAAAAACTCGCCACTGGCCATGAGCTCCCTAGGGAAGGTTCCAGCTGGGCTACCTGCTGATCTGCTGCTGAACAGACCGGACATCCGTTCTGCTGAACATCAACTTATGGCCGCGAACGCAAATATCGGCGCAGCTCGTGCGGCATTTTTTCCACGCATTAGCCTGACAGCTTCAGCGGGCTCAGCCAGCAGCGATCTTGATGGACTGTTCAACAGCGGATCTGACAGCTGGAGTTTCGCTCCTCAAATCAGCGTGCCGATTTTTAACGCAGGAAAGCTGCGAGCTAATCTCGATTACGCTGAGCTTCAAAAGGATGTGGGCGTAGCGACCTACGAGAAGAGTATCCAAACCGCTTTCCGAGAGGTAGCCGATGGACTCGCTGCGAGGGGAACTTATGGCAAGCAGCTCAGTGCTCAAAGCGAGTTGGTTGATAATTATAAAGCCTATTTTAGCTTAGCTCAGCAGCGCTATGACCAGGGCGTCGATAGCTATTTGACAGTGCTGGATGCTCAACGCGAACTGTTCTCCTCACAACAGAAGCTATTGAATGATCAGCTCGATCAAATCAATAGTGAAGTCCAGCTTTACAAAGCCCTCGGGGGCGGCTGGAGCGTGAGTCAAAACTAAGATCCTGGGCAGCGACTAGCAGTAGCGCTGCCCTAGATTCCAAATTTAAATATTTTTCGAACTGAAGTGGCGAATTATCGTCGATTTTAAATCGGGAGTATTAGCAATGGGGTTGATATCAGCAAGCGCGTTAGAGGTTCGCTTCGAAGACCGCCCTGACGATGATGTACTTTTAGCCGTAGACGACCTGGTTAACGTGCTTCGCACTGCGCCGGGGTGTATGAGCTATACGATAATCGCGCTGAACAATTACTTCAGCTCGATGATCATTAGCGGCTTCTGGGACAACGAGAAAGATATGATAGATCATTTTTCAAGCTCAAGTTTCGCAGCATTAACTGATTGCTTGACCTCCCATTGCCGAAGCATCTCCTTTAGAGCATTGTTTATGGACAATGAAATGCGGGGGCAACATGCAGAATCCTGAAAAAGCGCTACTGGCTGCAGATTTACACAGTCTGATTACTTTCTTGGTGGTATATCAAGAAGGGGGAGTGACTCGGGCTTCTGAGCGCTTGGGTGTAAAACAGCCAGCTATCAGCAATACCATAGCTAAGCTTCGCAAACGATTTGGTGATGAGCTCTTTTTGGGTAAGCGGGCTTGGACACCCACAGAACGCGCCAACCAGCTTGCAACCGCTCTAGGACCTGCCCTCAGCACTTTGCAGGAGGCGCTTGCTAGCGTGGATAAAGAAGGCGCTCAGTAAGTCTCAAGGAAACATTTCTACCGCCTTTCCCCAGGCGGTTTTACTCTCTGCCTCAACCGAAAATAAAAAAACCATGGCCTGACGGCCATGGTAAAGGGAGGTTATTATCCCATCCCAAGGAGCCAAGAAGAGATCACTGCGTGCTCATTTCATACGCAATGACTGAAAGATTTTTGGTAAAAAAGCCGCCTGCAGGCAAGCGGCAACACCAAGGGCAATGAAGGACACTCGGTTGGTACAAGGAGGGGTACCGCGCCTCGCTTCATTGAAAAACAAAGTAATGGAAAAACTAGCGCTGACAAAATCAAACACGCTGATAGTCACTATTAATAGACTTCTCACCCTTTACGTTCAACACTGCTCTAATCCAATCATTCCTAGCTCTCGCCATCAACATTAGGTGACGCCCATCTAAGCTCCTCGCCGTTTGATGGTCATGGAAGGTGATTCTCCGAATCGCTGCTTGTAGTCAGACGAAAACCGACCAAGATGGGTAAAACCCCATTTTAGTGCCGTGGACGAGACCTGAACGTCTGGATGCTGCTGGGTTTCGAGCTCTGCACGAACGCGCCGCAGGCGAATCTCCTTCAAGAACTGCATCGGTGATAGCCCACGGAATCGTTGAAAACTGAGTTGAACCGTACGAGCAGTCACGCCGGCGTGCCTTGCAATTTGCGAGATCGTGAGAGGCTCCTGAGCATGCTCTTCCATGAATTCCTCAATCATCCGAACAACCGCAGGGACCACCCTTTTTTCGGCCGACTCTCGCAGCGCCTGGCTGTAATTACTTACATGAAAGTCGAGCAAAGAAGAGGCCAGCACCTCCCCAATTTGACTTTGTAGATGCGATGAAACTAATGACTTGGACGATAACTGACTGTATGCCCACCCCATTGTCTGTAGCCAATTCAGGCCTGCTGACGTATCCGTGGGCAGATGAGGCTGAAAGTAGATGTCTTGCTTAATACTTCTTCCCAGCTGACGTTGAAGCATGGTTTCCAAGAGCGTTTGATCAATGCAGACGAGCAGCTTGTCAGTGCCAGGGAAATGATTGAAGAAGGAGTGTCGATGGTAGTTGAAAACCGTAGCATGTCCGGGGTTGCAGTTGAGGCGCAACTGATCACTGATCGCGTGCTCATGTCCAGTAAGGACCGACTGGACCAGCACGATGTCATCCAGCTTCCCAGGGTTGATCGCTACCTCTCCCCCAAAGGACATTCTGGCAACCCCAGCCTCGCCGGCCGATCGATGAAAAAATCGAGCCTTGAAGTCGATTCCCTTTTTTTCAAGCCGGTTCTTGCAGAACATCCGCTCACCGCATAGCACCGCCTCCTCTAGGTCGGACGACTCGCATACGCTGAAATCCGCGAGTACCTGATCAGAGGGTATAAATGGGGAGACGTTGGGCCAGGCCATGGAAAGCCCTCCAAAACGGCGATGACTTATACCAGCAACCTACCAACATAAGAGAGCTGAGAACAACGTCAAGGCGACGATCTGTGTCGTCGCCTTGCTTCGCCGTTATGCGTGCACGATGTGATAGTTCAAGAAGCCGCTGGCATCGGTTTGGATATCTTCGAGGGCTTGGTTGAGCTGGTCCAGTGTGTAAGGACGGGGTGCCCACTGATTGGTGTCGAGTAATCCCGCTCTGATCAACGCCATCAGCTCCTGCGCTTCTGCTGTGGTAAACCACAGTGAGCCGATGTAATGAAGCTGGGTACACATGAAAGGGTGAGGATCGATCGGAATAGGTCCGCTTACGCCGCCGATCTGTACGATCTTTCCTCCCGACGTGACGGCGTTCATAGCCGAAACAGAAAGCTCTGCTGGAGCTTTCGCGCCAAGCGTATCAACTATCGCGTGGACTCCTCCCGGAGCCATGTCACGAATGCTTGCGTGCAAGTCGGTACTCGTGATCTGTAGGGAGCGAATGCGTTTTGGGGCCAATTGGCGAAGTCGTTCGAGTGCACTCCTATCTCGCGCTGCCACGATGATATCCGTCGCGCCCATCGCTAATGCAGCAAGCGTGGCTCCGATACCCAAGGTTCCTGAAGCCCCCAGTACTAGCAAGCTCTGACCGGGCGTGAGTTCAAGCTTTTTCAACGCAGAGTAAGCTGTGCCCAAGTATCCAAGGCGTGTGGCAACCTCGAATGGCAGTTCGTCAGCCAAGGTGATCAGGTTACGCGCAGGCGCTCGAAGATACTGGGCGTACCCGGCATGGCGATACTCGCGAAATACGTCACTCGAAGACGGGCTGAATCCGAAATAGCCCATGAAGGTGTAGCTAGCGCACCGCGTCGGAAGGCCAGCCAGACACTGCTTACAGTTGCCGCAACTCAGTCCTGGATTGACATAGACCCGGTCACCTTCTTTGAAATCTTTCACAGAGCGGCCAACCGATACCACAGTACCTGCGGCATCCAACCCGAACACAGCAGGCAGCTCCGGCAGAGGTAGGAACGGGTACCACTCAGGGAAATTTGTGACTACGTTACGCAGATTTGGGATAACACCGCAGGCGGCAGTTTTGATCAGGACGTCATGCTCGCCAACATCAGGAAGCGGAATTTCGTCGACGGTAAATTTGCCACCAACTTCGTGGAGGCGAGCAGCCAACATCGTACCTGGCATGAAGCAAACCCTCTTTTTTTCGTTGTCAGGGCTGTGAGGCTTTTGAAAGCCGTTGAGGTATGGCCAACAAATCGACCACAGCTCCAATTATCCTCCGGACCTCGAACATGACTATCCAGGCCCAGTAGCCGCTATCCAGATAACGAAATTATTTGGCACCGCTCGGTCAGGTTTGAAATGGTGCGGGCAGATTTTGAGCCAACTGACGCAGCCAGAGAATAGCCGCGTCAGCATCATCCCTAGGATGCCAAGCCAACATGAGCTGGAAAGGCTCGCTTTCAAACGGCAACTCAACCGTTTCGATGGCTTCGTGGCGGGACTGAATGAGCATGCGAGGCATCGTACAAACCAAGTCTGTCAACATCAGTACGCCTGGAACCATCACCGCGGTGGGCACCGTAAGGTAAATCCTTCGACTCATACCCGCGGAGCGCAAATAGTCATCCATGTAGCCTTTGAAGCTTTCCCGTTCTGGCGAAACGACAAGATGATTGAGTTCACAGTACCCATCCAAAGTAAGAGGCTTGTGTCCACGAGGGTGCCCTTTGCGCTGTGCCATGACGAACTGATCAGTCCCCAGTGCCGTGTATTTCATCCCCGGCGGAATACCGCGGCTCGAGTCGATCAATAGGTCAAACCCACCCTCCTCCATTTGCCGACCTATGAGTTCGGGGTCAACGGCGTTGATGGACACCTGGATCTGGGAGCCTGCGTGCTTCGTGATTGAGGCGATCAACGGCTCACAGATAGTACTCAAAGCTGTGTCACAGGCGGCGATCCGAAAGACCCTCTTGTCGCTCCAGGGATTAAATCCCAACTCACTCTGTATGACCGAGCCAAGCGTCTTCAACGCCGAGCGCAGCGGGCGCCGCAGCGCCAACGCCCGGGCGGTGGGGGTCATGCTCCGGCCTTTTTGTATCGGGACCAACAACGGGTCGCCCATTAGCTCGCGCAAGCGTGAAAGCTGTGCAGACATTGCCGGCTGGCTGATGTGAAGGCGTGAAGCCGCCTTGGTCACGTTCAACTCAGCCAGGAGCGTGTCCAGTGAAACCAAAAGGTTGAGATCAATACGCGACAGGTCCATAACCAATCCACCCAAATGATAGGTCGCATAACGATAAACAATTTCATGGATACCTTCGCGTGAATTTATTGTTCAGCCAGACCTACGCAATTGGAAATTGACCATGAGCAAGCAAAGAGTACTGATTACAGCCGGAGCATCTGGTATCGGGTACGCGATCGCGCTGGCGTTCAACAGCCGCGGCGCGGATGTCACAGTCGTAGACATCGACTCCGAAGGCTTGAACCGTCTTCAATTGGAGCAGCCCAGTATTCGCACCGCGGTGTGCGATGTAGCCGAGCGCAACAGCCTTGAACACGCCATTCCAGGCCTCATCGAAGCCATGGGGGGTCTAGATGTGCTCGTCAACAATGCTGGGGTATCCGGCCCCACTGCTCCCGTAGATCAGCTTGACCCGGATGAGTGGGACAACGTCATGCGGATTAACTTGAATGGGACCTTCAACGTGACGCGCCTGGCCATTCCTGCCCTCAAGCGCTCTTCCCATCCCTCAATCATCCACATGTCTTCAGTTGCGGGGCGACTGGGATATCCCGATCGATCCCCCTATTCAACCAGCAAATGGGGATTGATTGGTTTCACCAAAAGCCTCTCTCGTGAACTCGGCGTGTTTGGAATTCGTGTCAACGCCATTTTGCCCGGGGCTGTCGAAGGGGAACGTTTCGACAGCGTGCTTAAAGGCAGAGCCAACCTGAGCGGCAACTCCGTGGAGGAAGAACGTACCAAGGCGTTTTCTGTTCAATCGCTACAGCGCCTGGTGGACCCGAAAGACATTGCAGAACTGGCAGTCTTCCTGGCATCGGACGCAGGCAAGTCCATTTCTGGACAACTTTTGCCGATCGACAATGACATGCAGCAGACAATGTGAGGTTTGACCATGAGTACGCGTGAAAAGCTAGTTGGAACCTGGGCGCTCGTCACCTACACGGAATTCCCAGTGGACGGCTCTGCGCCAGTGCAACCCTTCGGTGACAAACCTGAAGGGTTCATTATCTACACGGCAGATGGCTATATGTCGGCTCAGCTGAGCATGCCCCGTCGGGCATTGTTTTCCTCGGGTGACTGGTTTGAGGGCACCGATGCGGAGTACCGCGATCAAGGGATGACGTACATCTCATACAGCGGCCCCTTTCATATAGACGAGCACTCGGGCGAGCTCACGCACACCATCGCAGTGTCGTTGTTCCCGAATTGGGTTGGCCAGGTGCAGCCGCGAACGGTGAAACTTGCGGGAGATATCTTAGTGCTCGGTAACACCAGTCAATACCTCTCCCGTAGACGCGCAGTCAACGCTGAAATCCGCTGGCGTAGGGTTGTTCGCCATAACGCGTGACGCGCCTAGGAAGGCTGCTGGCAAGCCAAGGTGTGATTTAGTCCGCAGCCCAGCACGCATAACGTATGCTGGTCGTCGCGGGCGAATATGTCCGAGGCAGTCATGGCACTCTCCACGAAAGGTTTTGGCATTTGCCTAATCCCAGACTTTGTAGCCGCATCCGCGCTACAGAATGGAAGTTTAGTGAGGGTGTTACCACGATATAGACTTCACAAGCGCGACGTTTTTGCTGCCTACAGCCCGCGCCGATATACACACCCAAAGCTTAAACGTGGATCGAACATTTGAGGAAGGGAATACTCAGTCTCATGAAGGCACGGTCTGCCATAGCAGATAATCCTGAGTTTTGGGTCGGCCGATCCGACAACCAAAAACGTAATAACGCCAATGACGAAGACTTCAAAGTTTTTGAACATCTGCGGTCATAATATGACCCATCATTATTATGACCCATCACTCCATTCCAGCTAGCAAAGTACTGAGCGCACCGAGGACGTGACTACATTTACGATGTGAGGTCTTCCCGCAGACCTCCGTGTTTTAAGAGTAAAGCCCGTCCGGTTCGATTGAGCTATCTATCCTAGTGTTCCAGCTTTGCCGGGGCCTTGGATGGAAACCATCTCTTCATGAAAGGCACCGCTGGACCCTGCGCTATTCTTTGAAAGATCGCCCTACAATGGGATCACTTCTTCCCAAATCAATCTAAGCTAACGATCTGGGTGGTTACTTATTGGAGCACGAACATGGCAAATCTAAAGGATTTCTATACGACGGCTGCCCAGTTATATGAAGCTCCCCTATTGGAATTGAGTCAGCATGTGCTTCAAGTGCTGGGAAGCAAGCTACAGCGCCCACACGACAGCGAATGCGCCCACAATTTTTTCCTCAGCGTACAGGCCGATTATGATGGCTGTGAGCAGGCCTTGTTAGCGTGCTCGGAAGCTTGGAGCTGGCTGTACTCCAACGGTTTCATCTGCCAACACCCGAATCATGAGGCTCAGTGGATTTCCCTGACGCGCTTGGGAAAACGCCATTATGAGAAGGCGATTCCGCTCAAAAACTGGATGGCAGATCGACTACTTCCCGAGGAAATGATTCATCCCGCGCTACAGCCGATGGCACTTCGGCTGTACAAACAGGAGCTGTTTGATACAGCAGTCTTCGAAGCGTTTAAATTACTTGAAGTGTCCATTCGCCAAGCGGCCGGTCTCGGTGACGAGTGGCTGGGAACCAAGCTCGCAGCCCGTGCTTTCAATCCAGAGAGCGGTCCACTGACTGACTCAGCCGCTGAAGCTGGTGAGCGGCAAGCGTTGATGAGCCTCATGTGTGGTGCAATCGGTAGCTACAAAAACCCGCAAAGTCATCGTCATGTAGGCCTGGATGCCTCAGAGGCGAGGGAAATGATCATTATGGCGTCGCATCTTTTGAAGATTGTCGATAGCCGACGCCCTGCATAGATCCTGACCATGGCCGCTAATGATCGGCAACGGGTAATTAAAAGGCTACGTGAGCGATCAGCGCGCCCATTCACCAAACGGCGCGTCACCATCGATATAACGCGTGGCCGTCTGGACATCGCGCCACCCGACATAGTCCATCAGCGCTTTACTGCTCCATTGGTTTGCACTCGCCCAGGTGGCAAATCCTCTGCGCAGCGAGTGTGCCGAGTATCCTTCCGGATCGACCCCGCTGCGCAGAAAAATCTGACGTAACAAACGGGAGAGGCTGTTGGGGTGGAGTGCATGCTCCTCTATGTGTCCCCAGCGATCGATTGAGCGAAACAGTGCGCCTTCGGTGATCCCACTTTCATTCAACCAAATCTCATAAGCCGCGACCGGGCACAAACGCTTGAGTGCTGGGACCTTCATCACGCGGCCGCGATTGCTCCGATCGGTTTTACTACTCGGCAAGAACACCTCCAACCCCTGCGCTTGGCGCAACTGAATGTGCTCAATGCGCAACCGGCTCAACTCATCGCTGCGAAATGCCCGCCAAAAGCCAAGCAGGATGAGCGCCTGATCACGCGCAGCGCGCAGCCTCACCGCGGGCAGCGTATCCGCAAGCTCCTTAGCTAATTGGGCGATGCAGGCTTCCAACTCTTTAAGCGCCAGGGCTTCGGCCTGCTTCACCGGCTGCGGATGCAACGCCTGAATCCCCTTCAGCGTATCGCGCACCCGAGAGGATTTGGTGGGATCGGTAAAGCCCAACTGCTGATGCCAGCGCGCCAAAGCGGCCAGGTGCACGCGCAGCGTACGGGCTGTCAGTTGGTCGCCGTAATACGTGAGGTAGCGCACGACACTTTCGCTGGAGGCAGGCAGCAAGCCGCCCCATTCCGCTTCGAAGTGCGCGAGGGCCTGGGCGTAGCGTCGCTCGGTACTGGCTCGACGCGCGGCCTGGAGATAACGCTCGGGCGAAGTGTCCACCACCGCCTCCATCTGTACCCCCGCACGCAGAAAAACACCGCTAGAAGGCTCATCACGTTCGAGAAACTTGGCTTCTCAAACGTCAGTCTGTCCGATTATTCGGATCGGATCAGGCGCCTGTACACGTGTACTTCCATACTGTTTGAACAGTACGAAAAAGTGGGAGCAACAGCATGGCCCGCGCCGGAATCAACAAAGCGCTCGTGCAGCGCGCCCGGGATGCCCTCCTCGCCCGTGGTCTGTCACCCAGTATCGAGGCCGTGCGTGCAGAACTCGGCCACACGGGCTCGAAGACCACCATCCTTCGCTACCTGCGTGAACTGGACGTGGCAGAACCCCACCCGCCACAGGTGAATCTGTCGGAAGAATTGCAGGCGCTGCTGCAGAGTCTAGCTGAGCGTTTGGCCAACGAAGCGCAGGCCACGGTCGCCGTCGATCGTGCCCGCCTGGAACGGCAACAAGCGGCCTATCAGCAGCAGCGTGCGGTGGAGGTCGCGCGGTTCGAGCAGTTGCAAGTGGCACACACCGCAGAGATGGAGGCCCATCGGCAGTTGCGTCTGCGTGAAGTGCAGCTCACGGGCCAACTGCAGCTGGCCGAAGGTGAGCGACGGCGTCTTGAGGAGGCGTGCCGACAGCAGCTCCAGCTCCTCGAGGAGCGTGCGGCGACGATCCACTCGCTCGAGACCAAACACCAACAGGCGCGTGAATCGCTGGAGCACTTTCGCCAACAGCATCAGTTACAACGCCAGGAAGAACTGCAACGGCATGATCAGCAGTTGAGTCAGTTACAAGCCGAGGTGCGGGGATTACGTGAACAACTCGCTGTCCGCCAGGAAGAACTGACTCAACTCTACCGTGATCTTGAGCGTTCGACCGGCGCACAGGGCTTCCAGCAGCAACAGCTCCGTCAGCTCGAGCGTGAGTTGAACGCCGCGCAGCAGCACTTGGCGGCCGAGAAGCGGCTCATGAACCAGGCGCATCAGCAGGAAGAAATAATGGCGGGCGAGATCACCTTGCTACGCGAGAAGTCCAGGTCTTACCTCTTAGCCCACCGACATGACCAGCGCCTCCTACGTGCGCAGGCGCAACAACTGGCACGCCTGCAAGGCTTGGTCGAGCCGGGATCATCCGACAGCCCAATTCAATGACGAATTGAGCCTGGCGCGGAGTCGTCGCTCCACACACGAGCGTCGCTGTGTGCGTCAGCGCATGCGGGCAGGAAAGTTAAGAAAAAATGCAGAAAAACTCCAGAAATTAAGATTTTCATGGGCCGCTTAAGAAAAAGCTGACGTTCCAGTCTTTATGAACAGAAAATTCCCGGATAGCCTCATAACCCTTCAGCACTAGGCTAGCCCGCCACAGCGACCTGGAGGTTCCTACTCACGACCCTGGGTCGCCCGTACAGGCTAGATTGTGAGCTTACTGACCACATATCATTAAATTGGGTGGTAGGCGGCCACTGATCACCAGACGGATATCCATGTCTATGCGCCCTACCCTTTCCCGTGAAACGGCCATGCTGGAAAAGGGCAAAGCACGCCTCCTGAGAAGCGGTGACTTCTTGACTGTCGATGCGTTTGCAGTGCTGGCTCAGCTGAGCACAGAGCAATCCAGAGCTGAACTCAAGAAGTGGAAACGCGCGGGCAACATCTTCTCGCTGGCTCATGAGGACAAGGAATACTTTCCCCTCTATGCCTTTGACCCCGCTTCCAACTTCCGACCATTTTCGTCATTGGCGGCCATCATCGCGGCGCTCGGTTCCAGCAAGCCAGACTGGGCTGTGGCGCTCTGGTTCGGCTCATCCAATAGCTACTTGGGGGGGCAGATGCCGAAGGATGCGATGGTGGAAGACCCGGCGCGGGTACTGGATGCCGCCCGAAGTGAGGCGTACGGGGCGCTACAGGGTTGATGGGTTGCCTCAACATTTGCCTAGGCTTGGCCAAAGTCGTAGACATACCAAATCACGATACGTTACCACCGTAAGCGAGTAGAAAGCTGACACAACAGGCTTAGCGCTGGACCCGGAAAAGTGCTTTTTCGCAGGTAGACTTAACCTGCCAGACGCCCTACAGGCTCCCAACTACGGTCTTTGGAGGCAGCAATGTCGAGAAAGCGACTTTGGTTACTGCGCTTGGGCAGTGCTTGGCGTGCTTCTGCTTGAAAACGGGCGATCATCAGAGGCTTGGGTTCGTGTTTGATCTGCTTCATGGGCACCCCGCGTGTCATGAAATTTAGGTGGATAGTATTACGCTCAGCGACACTGCCCAAGCGCTTAGTCGTCTCGTACTCGAATGGGGCAGCATCGGGGCAGGCAGCAACTGGTACCTAGAGTATACGTCGCGATCAATAGACACCGTAATCGAGCCGTGTCAGGAAATCCACAATCTCCATGTACCCCTGATCAGTTTCCAAGAGCATGCACGGCAGACGCCGGCTAAGTCCAATCGCCTGCTTGGTGAGCCATGCTTCAGCCAGCTCAGATTTGCCCAACACTTGCTCAGCTGTCATCAAAATTTGTTCACGGCGTCTCATGAAGCAGCGATGCTTTAGGCTCCAACACCTGTCAGGAAATTGGGAGCTGAGTACGAGGATTCTAAATACCGTCATGTTGCACAACGCCCCGTTGGTGAGCCCGAACTGCGTCGGGAAGGTCTGATTGGTGATGGTGATGCCTTCTAGGAGCTACCGGTCCTTCTACCCTGTATCTGTATTCATGAGGAGAGAATCGCCCCGAGCCAAATAGCAACTGACCGGTGAACGATTCCACAAACGCAATAGCCTCGCTTTGCACGTAGCGTTCGTAACGGGCGCGATAGGCCAGAGGCACGGTTGCGCGATTGCCTAAGCAAAGGCTGACTAACTCCGATAATAGATAGCCACGGACGTCGTATCGCACATCCGCCGCTTTGAGCACAGTTGCATAACAAAAGTGGTAAACGAGCGTTGCATCACGGGAGCTCTGGGGCAAATTTCGATCGCTAATCTCTAAACACCTATAATTCCATTGAACAGCTAACGCAGTGACGACACAACGTCCTATTCTGGGATACCAGCGACCAAGGCTGCAAGGTAACGTCTCAAGGTATCCACGGCCTGCTGGGCTAGCGGTTGGCTCTCGGTATCCGTCCGGCCAACCCACCTTCGGCGGAGGCGTCAGGAAGGTGTGTTGGCCGGACGGATACCTTGACTATCGTGAAATCTTGATAAATCAACTGTCCACATTTCATGGAATGTGGACAGTTGTCATTCAGGAGTCCGCAGCTGTCAATGGGTATGATCCAGGCCAAGCCCAGCCCATCTGAATAACACGTAGCCACGGACATCGTAACGGGCATCAGCTGCTCTGAGCACCGTTGCATAACAAGAGTGAAAAACGAGCTTTGCGCTAGGGGAGCTCTGAGAAAGTATTTGATCGCTAATCTTGCATTCCCTATGAGATCGTTAAGCAGCTACGGCAATGAAGACACAAAGTGGTGAGCGATTGACTCGAAGCATGTCGGCATTGATGACAGTGACGGAAGTATCCAGACTGGAGAAAATCCGTCCAGCCCCGGGGCATCCTGGACTCAGTGAAGTTGCCCCTCGGCCAGCCTTTCAATGAGCGATAAGATTCACCCCAAGGCCAGCCCGTCATCACTAGGGAGGCCGGCCATTGACCTGTCAGGCGGGACCGGTTAGGTGCCTCGCTGCCGCTATAGGCTGGCCGGCCCGTTGGTCCGGATCGGCTGCCGCGGTAGTACGCGTAGATCAGTCCAAAAATACCTGCAAAAGAATGTGTAGATAACAGCCATGTTCAACCAGTGGAAAAGCGATGAAAGGCCCGCGTCACCTGATTCAGGGTGGACAGGAACTTATGCAGAAAAATGTGCAAACCTGTTGAGCCAACTGCGGATTTTGATACTAGTGACGATGCCTCACCAGGGGCTACAAGCGGTTCTCCCACACCGTCCAGTCAAGGAATTCTCTGTAGGTGTCGGCATGAGATTATCATCCTGACATTCCGTCTAGAGTACAAATGTACTCAACACCGTGACGTTGAGCTTTGTCGTCTGGGGTAGATGACAATCTGACTCACCCGTTTGATGTGATCAACGCCGGAGCAAGCGTGAACATCGGCAGGGTATTGCTACTCGACCGGTACCATAGCAAGCAAACCTTTACCGACCTGGGCCTATCGCTCGGAGGACATTGAGTGATCTGGAGGGTCTGATCCCTCTTCACATCGACAGCGTGACAACAAATCGTGCCCTTTTGACTAATGCCCGTTGCACTTCAATGGCTACCGCGGGCGGTTTCATGACGTGCGGGACTACATCCGTGGATAGTAGCGTTTCCACTAACCCAGTGTGTTGTGGTTCAGCCAATGACCAAAGCCAATGCAGACATTCATCGTCCCAACCATCGACCCATCCGCGACTAATCAGCCGATCACCCAGTTTGATCTGCTTCATCACGAGGCGCTCGAACGACGCCCCGTCCGCCGGCCAAAACGCTATGTCACCCAGCTTACCCTGGTCCTCTAATGAATCAATTGCCTTCCAAAGCGGTACAGCCAGTTTTCTATGACCTGGTCGCACACACATCAAGCAGCAAAAAGCTGCAAAGGACTTACTCAACCAGCGGCGCTGCATGAGGAACGCGCTCGATTTCGAACGAAGGATCGCGAGAAGCGGAGCGAGCCGCTGCCAATGAGGGCAGTCGGAAAGTATTTCCAATGACTTCGGGCTGAAGCCCACCAACTGCTTGCCATTCAAGCGCAACGATCGCGCTAATTCTTCAACGCGTGTGGACAACAAATCTGGCTTAAGCAAGCTCCACAAGGAGGAATCGAAAACGCCACGGAGGTCGGGAAAGCGCTCATACAAAATCACTCGAGCTGGCTCAGAAGCAACGGCGCCTTTGAATCGGCGTCGCCAAAGCTTGAGCAGTTCTAGAGGTGTTCCCGTTCGTGGAAGGACGGTTATGTCGTGGGCTGCCTCACAGGCTGCTACCGCTGCAGCACTGTCTTGACACCTGTAGCATTCAGCCACCGAAACGGAAAAAGCAATCCCACGAGCACGTCTGAGCTCGGGCAAATCCAACCGGCTGTCCCTCATATAACTACTCCTTTGCAGTGTCGCCTTAACCCATAAGGAGGAAACGGATTGCATCTGAATGTAGTGTCGCAACAAAAAATGTAGCAGCACTACACATCAAGCCTTACCACTACATGACGGACTTGCGGCACTACAAGGAGCGGTCATTGCCGTCCCTATTCACAAATGCAGAAGTTTTCGCATTTGTTAACCTATTGATTTTTCGAAAAATTGCCTACGTCAGAACGATAGATTTGATTTATATGATGGTCTGTCAAGGTGTGCCGAGCTGGGTGAGAATGGAGTCAACGCGGATGTCTTCCCCGCTGACCCGCGTCAAGCCCACAGTCAGAGCCTGAGGCAGGGGAAGATCAAAATTTTGATTAGAGAGCCCATAGCCCGTCTATACGGAGACTTTATGGAACTTGATCTGAAACGCCATCTGCCAAGCACAGTTACGATCACAGCGCGTGCTGAATTAACGACTGGTCAACACCATAGGCGAGTCACCCACTTCCCATCGAATAAAAACAAGTCCGCTGTGGGCTGCGCGGTGCTTCAGCATTCGGATTTTTGTATTCATTTAGAATATGACCCCAGGGTCACAGGCTACTGCAGCCGGCCCGGAAAAATTCGCTTCGAAAGCAGTAATCAGTGCTACAGCCCTGACTTCTGCGCCTTGTTCGAAGAAGGCCATATGGTCTTCTACGAACTGTTGAAGCCTGCATCTGTCATCCTTCAAGTAGAGAAAGATAGGCAGAGCGGGCTCCGCGAACTCTTTGGTGAAGCGGGGCTAACTCTGGAAATAATCACTCTCGCCAGCATTAGCCAATCCCCAAAAACTGATAATCTTAAGCTTCTTTACCATCACGCCCTGCATGGCACGTCAGAAGGCGCACATCGGGTAGTTGGTACAATCACTGATTCAGGTTCTGATGAATTATCAGTCCGGCATCTACTGAGCAGCGGCTATCTGCCTGAAGACATTGCCTATTCAATTTTTTACAAGATGACCTCCGTCAATCTTAGCCAACCCTTCAATCTCGATTCCCGCGTGCGGAATTCTTAACATGCGTGCGTTGACTGAATTTCGAGCTGGAGAACGCTATCACTATTGCGGTAGAGATTACCAAGTCATGGAGATGGACGGCGAGCGCGTGCAATTACGCTCGGTCTACGGGCCTCCCCAAGTTTTATATCAGTATCTCTCCGCTCTTCGGCGAGCTGTTGACCAAGGTAAAATGCTGAAGATACAAGAAGCCCCTATACAGACCGACCCTAATTTAATCATTGCCCGGCTGCCTAAAAAGGCAGCTCGCACTCTGGAAACGCGGGTCGCTTACGTCAGAGCATTATTGGAAGAATACACCTGGGTAACAAGACGAACTTATGCCGAGTTCATTGAGATCATGACTAACAGAATAGGCCCACATAAAGCGCCTAGCTTCACCACTTTATGGGAGTGGAAAAGGACATTCCTTGATGCAGGAAGAAACTTTACCTCTCTCATACCAAATACCTTCAGACCCATAAACAAACACATTTCGCACCAACCATTCGAGGTCCAAAACTTAATAAAATCCGACATCGCCAGTTTCTATTGGACAACGACGCCATTTACCAAGACAGCATTAATCAGCAGCATCAGGTTAAAGCTGGATGCGCTTAATAGTCGGCGCCGCACCACTGAGCAATTTCGTATCCCATCAATATCCACACTTTATAGGATAATTAATGAGATCGACGCTCACGAAACCACCCTCCATCAACGCGGTCGAAAGGCCGCGAAGAGAGCTCATTACTGGGGTGCAACAATTCCTGAGCCTGAGCGTCTGTTCGAGCGTGTAGAAGCCGACTCGCGCCCCTTGGACTTAATATTAGTGGATAAACACGGAAAGCCACTAGGCAAACCAGTACTTACCGTATTTATTGAGATTAAAACTCGGTTCATAATTGCATGGCACCTTTCATTTAATCCTGCCTCTTTAGACACTACCATTCTCGTATTGCGAGATTCATTGAACGCCGATAACCCGCATAGTGGTTTGTCAGAGCTGTACATTTTCGATAACGGCTCAGAGTTCATCGCCAAATCGTTGAGAAAGGTTCTGTGGCTGATGGGTGCTGAAGTTACCTTTTGCGAGCCAGGCGAACCGAACCAAAAGCCACATGTAGAGAGATTCTTCGAGACGTGGGCCTGTGAGATTGAGCATCAACTGCGAGGAACAACCAAAGGGAGTATTGAAGCAAGGGGTGATTACAATTCGGAAGAGCAGGCAATGTACACGCTCGAACAAGCCAGGAGCATCTTCGCCGCGTGGCTCGACACCTATCATGCAGCCAAGCACAGCTCACTGGAAATGTCTCCTAACGAAGCCTGGACAATAGGCTTGAGCACGCAGTTTCAGCCACATCGGTTCTCTGGAGACGATTTGCGGCGCTGCTTTTGGCGGTCTGCGGAAGTCACCGGTACGGCAAGCGGACGAGTGCGTCACGACAACTTACATTGGTGGGGCCCCGCCGTTAGCTATTTCAGGACAAAACAGCCCAAGGCCAAGAAGCTGGTTCTTTATTTTGATGCTGGCGATGTTGGTAAAGCGTGGATCTGCCACCCTAGCCACCCTGATGATATCCAGCCATTGAACGCTCTACATCCTGCATATCAAAACGGCTTGACATTAAACTTCCATCACATGATACGAGCACAGCAAAAAGCAGTAAGGCAAACCCATTGTTATTGCAGGGCTGAAGAAGCACGAACGCAACTTCTCTGGAAAATCGCTAAAGCCAATAAAAAAGGCTACCAACCACTTATGGCAGCCTTGGAAAATGGAGACCAAAATCTGCAACAGCCCACGGAGTCCTCAGAGCCACAAACACGTGCGCTATCTCTCGCACTGGCTTGCGATGAGTACAACAGTGATACCCCTGGAGATTTCACCATAACACTTGGAGATGACTAATTTGAAAGTCGATGAAATTAGCTCTCTGCTAAACAAATTTAGAAACTGCATTGTTCACTTCCCACGCTTCAATGCTGCCCATTCTATACTACTCAATGCGATTGAGGACACCAACACGTCTGGCGAACCTTACGGCGCTATATTATGTGCCAAATCTGGAGTCGGGAAAACAACACTTTGCTTCCAAGTAATGGGCCAATTCAAAGAAAAATATTCGGCAGAAGTCGAAGGCGGCGTCGACTTATGCGCTTCCGTAATCTACTTTGAAGTACCTAGCGAAGTTACTATCAAAGGCATGCCGCGAAAAATGCTGATTGCACTGGGCATCGAAAATCCCAAAGGTAGTACCGAGGAAATGACGCAACAACTTATTCACTTACTTAAGCAAAGGCGTGTTGAGCTAGTTTTCTTAGACGAAATTAACCGTTTGTGTGTTGGTACTGCTAAGAAAATCCGCCCTCAGACTCTTGGTTGGATAGCTTCTTTCATTAATGCATTGGGCAAACCAGTAATAATTAGCGGCACTGAAGAATGCGTTGACATTCGACGGCATCTTGACTCTTTTGCTACAAGATTCCCCTACCAAGTCAACATGGAGTTTTTTAGCTACAGTGAAGATCCGAGTTCGGAGTACATTCGCACACTACAAAAACTTGATGAGGCCATATCCACAATCACCAAGCTTAATGGTGAAATAAATATACATGACCCAGCGATTGCATTAAATCTTTACTTGGCAACAGCCGGGAATCTGGGTTGGCTGAGGAAGGTACTTTTCGTTGCGCTGAAGCGATGCCTACTGCGCGATGACGGTAAAGGCTTAAAACTGGCCGACTTTCACTATGCTTGTGAACTGCTCAGCCTAGACACGAGGCTAACTCCTGGCAATCCGTTCTCATTAGATCCGATGAACAGCTTTAAATTTTTATATAGCAAAGATGTTCAATCAAAAATCCAGGAGTTTAGGATAACGCCATGAACGAATTCTTTTTTGTGCCTTTCCCCTTTCCAGAAGAAAGCCCAACTAGTCTAATTAAACGATTGGTTATTAAACACGGGTGCGTTTCGCCCACGCAGTTTCATAGCCTAGGGGCTCCACCCTCAAATGCGAATGCCCAGCAACTTAGTAGTCTAGGGAATGTACCAGCTTGGATCGCCAAAATAGCCGGTGTTCATGGAGATCGCTTTTTATCTGGCTTTTACACGCCAACAGTTATAGCAGGCTCGAAATATCACATTGTAAATGGAGTCACCGTCAAGGACAGAATGCTACGTTGGTCAGGCACAGGCTTTTGTTCAGAATGCTGGAGGACGGGAAAAGAGCATTTCATTAAAGATTTCAGAGTATGCATGCACTGCCCTTTACATGACAGAACTTACTTATTCACCTGCCCAACATGTAAACTACGCTTACACTGGCTTAACACACTGACACTTCAATGCAGAGTATGCCAAAACGAAATCACCTCCCCTCCCTGCAATCCCAAAGAAGCTGAACCAGAACAGACCCTGCTGAACTGGTTTCGAGAGTCGAAACAAGAAAATATCGATTATTTCGAACGTGCTCTGCTCTTACTTAACTACAAATTTCCGGTTTTAGGCCATGACGAGAACAGATACACATTGATTGCTGCCATAGCTATAGTTGAAGGCGACAAAAAAGCGCTGGAAAACTACCTCTTTACGCTACATTATCATCACCCGCACTTGGAGCGAAGGGTGATATCAGCAGCACTCAGTCGAGTGAAAACGGAAGCAGCAAGAAGTGCCGTACTTACCTTTTTAGAATCCGACGCGCCCCCCCTTTCACTCTCGCCCATCTCAATCTCCGCGCTCACACCCCTGCAAAAGCAACCACTTTCGTTATCACGTTTCCAGCTGAAAAAGTTAATAGGACTGCCAGAAAAATTATGGCTAATTTTTCTCAGAGAACAACAATCTTTATGGAGAAGTGTTGGCTCTGGACACCTATTCTCTGAGAACCTTATTTTGCAGCTTCTTGAGGCAGCTGAAGAATTGAAGGGGCGAAATCTCACCCCTAATATTGAACCAGAAAAAAACATGACTCTAGACGTCGTCGCACAGAGACTGAGAGTACCCTTAAACACAATTAAACGATTAATTAGGGAGAACTTGCTTGATACAACCACCCTATCGAACCATCACAATATTGGAATGTCAGAAGCTCAACTTCACAGCTTCACAGAGAAGTACGAAACCTTAGACCACCTCTCCGAGAGAACAAACCGGACAAAAAGAGCTATAAGATTAGCCATGCATACTTTGAATATTTCGCCCTATACCCCTATTACATTTAAATACCTGACATTAATACATCGCCATGATACCGAAAGCATTATTCATTACCTAGAAGGACATAAACCATATCATAGACGCAACTCCGCAACCGGGGATCATTTAAAGCTTGTTGATGAGCAAAACCTTGATGCTTACTGCACCTTTAATGAAGCATCCAAATTATTAGGCTTCACAGACAGTTCCATAGCGGCTCTCATTAAAAATGGTTGGTTTACTCCCCACCGAAAGCGTAGCGGAGGGTCGACGGCGATCTACCTTTTAATTACAGAAGTAATATTTGCCAAACATAATTTTTTGAAAGCTACTGATTACTCCAAGATGATTGGCACAAGCGTCCCTATCGCAACCAACTTGGTAATCAGCTTAGGAATAAAACCGATCACAGGACCGCTTCGGGATGGTAGCAGCACACACATATTCCTAAGAAAAGATATAGATAGTTTAATATCTCACAACACTAGCTCCACAGAGGAAAGCATGACAATCCTCGAGGCAAGTAAATATCTAAAACTTACAGCAAAGACCATAATATCTCTTTTAAAAACTCATGACCTCTCTTCTGACTGCGATGGGGGACAAAGCTCTCTTTTCATCAGCAAATCAAAAGCTACAAATTTTGCAACGACCCACGTTAACGGCATAACGATTTCGAGATGGTGTGGCATACCTACTACGAAAATAGGAAGCTTCTTGGCACAGAAAAATATTTTCCCGGTTCATGAAAAACAAGGGGTCGCTTCTGAAACTATTTACAGAGTTCGCGACTTAACCTGCATAGGGTTCGTTTTATCAAAAGCGAAAACAAAAAAAACTTACCTAAAAACCCTAATATCGACTCGTGAAGTATGTATAAAGCTAAATATATCATCATGTGCTTTAACCAGAAACTTCATCAAAACTGGTTACATAAAAATAATTCATGCACAAAAAAGACGCTGGGTAAGCCCAGAGGACTACAAGAAACTAAGAGGACTTTTGAAAGTGGTTTGTACTGTTGGCATGGCTGATGCGCGCATAGGTTTAAAATATTACTTCAGGGAATTGTTAGCAAAAGGTGAAATACGCATTGCAAGCGGTCTCCCTCCAGAGTTATCAGGAAAGCAGCTCATCAAGCAAAGTGATGTTTCTCACCACATGAAAAAAATCAACCCTCACCGCTCCGATGATTTCTAACAGCAACATATCAGCTCAGCCCGCAAAAAATTTCAACACAAAAGTAAATGTTCGCTCATGCAGCCAATTTATACTATTACGCTCATCTAGCATTATTCGGCCATTCTACCAATAGAAGAGTGATCAAATACTTGCTTCCTATTTAAACGTACGATGCAAGCTAGCAATTCTAGCTGCCTTCCCGGTCACTGAGCGGATGCCCTACCTGTAATCACCATATTTTTTGCCAACGTCATTCGATCGTTAGTGAAAAGTTATCATCCGGTTCAGTTTTCTTGATTCTTTCGTTCGTTTCTTGCTGATAAAACCTCTATTCATTAAAGGGTTTTATTCGACGCTCAGTGAAAAATGAGGCAAAGGGCTGCCGAAAGGCAGCCTTTTTTGTTGAGAAAATAAATCGAGGCCAAAATTGTCGAACAGCATGATCGATCTATTTTTAAAGCTACTCAATGAAAGGCACAATGAACTTAAAAGCAAGGTAGCCCACCTCCTTAAAGCATTGGCAAGCGAGGATTTAGGCACCAAAAAGAAAGCCGCTCAAGAAGCACTTTCCGCGGCCGAAAACCTGAAGCTCGTAATTCCCTCTACTGATGTACCAAACTGGTTACATAGCATAATACACTATATCAGTGGCCAGTTAGACCGAATTGGAGAAGCTCTGTACTACTACAAAGCTTAATCCCGACACTTCCTTCTCTCAATGAACACACTTGGAACATTAACGACAACAAAAGCTCAGCTATAGACTTCGACGGTGTCTTCGAACTTTACAGAAAAGAAAGCAGACTGCCCGAGCTATTCTCAGAAATAGTAAAAATACTGGAAAGCATAAAGGATAGCGGGGATGTTGACAGCCTCAGTATGATTGAGGCTCTCGCAAAGGTCATATCTACAATTAAGAAATGCAGCAGCGGCTCCTACTTTTCAGTCAACGGTGCCTGGGCGTTCTTAACCAGTTTCTTGAACAACTATCTATGGGTAGAACTGGGGAAAATTCCTGTTTTAGGCAGTGCTTTTGAAGCCTTAAGAAAAACGATAGACGAGACTGAAGCCGAGATTGAAAAAGTAAACTCCCTAGTCAAGCAAGATCTTGACAAGCGAGCAAAAACAGAA
The DNA here is from genome assembly GCF_029840855.1 of Pseudomonas sp. GD03862. Lineage (NCBI taxonomy): Bacteria > Pseudomonadati > Pseudomonadota > Gammaproteobacteria > Pseudomonadales > Pseudomonadaceae > Pseudomonas > Pseudomonas sp. GD03862. The sequence goes on along the minus strand of NZ_JAOCDI010000020.1, from coordinate 24,346 downwards.
ATCAAGGCGATTGGAACCGCAAACTTTGAATTTGTCACCTATGGAAAATCAGGCACGTTGATTGAGCGCTCATCCAGTTCAAATTTAGAAACTGAGTCCTAAGCTTATCCACTGCTATCGAAGCGATCAAAACCAAACCGAAAAATAGGTATCGATGAGACAATTTCAGACATGGACTACAGCTTTTTTGTTTGACGGCTTCGCCTGATGGAATTACCTTTTTTATCGGCGCCTAAGAAACGCCTCACGTAGCGGTCAATCCGCCCCGACAGATGCGGCTTTTTTTTGGTTCTTCACGGAATCCCGGGAAAGACAGAAACAAGAACGCCGGTTTGATGGATGATGTTCGTGCGAGCAAACACATCAACAAACCGGCGTTCTTGTGCACGATATTAATACGTTTCTGCCCTTTTGGGAGGGCTTTTCTGTCATTGCCATCAGGCCTGACGGCGACGATCTGCTGATCGACCTGATTCCGCAGCCCACTAGGTTCCCCACCTGCAGCGGCTGCCATCAGCCCAGCACCGCCATCCACGAATACTGCCAGCGTTCGATCCGTGATCTCCCCATTCTTGGCCATGCGGTACGGTTGAATGTGGAACTGCGGCGCGTTGGGTGTCGCGCATGCGGCAAGCGGATGGAGTCAGTCAGCTGGCTTGATCGCTATTCGCGTATGACCCAGCGCTTGGCCGAGGCCGTGATCCAGGCTTGCCAGCGGCTGCCTACCCTGCACGTCGCTGAGCTGTTTGACTTGCATTGGGACAGTGTGCGCTTGCTGGAGCGACGAGCTCTACAAGCCGCTCTAGAGAAGCTACCAAAGGCCCAGCCCAGGCGCCTGGTGATGGACGAGTTCGCCCTGTTCAAAGGCCATCGCTACGCCAGCGTGGTGCTGGACGCCGATACCCGCCGGGTTCTGTGGATTGGCGAAGGACGTAGCAGAGCGGCTGTCAGGCCCTTCTTTGAGGAGTTGGGGCCAGAAGGCTGTGCGCGGATCGAAGCAGTGGCGATGGACATGAACACCGCATTTGACCTGGAGGTACGCCAACACTGCCCTCAGGCACGCGTGGTCTACGACCTGTTTCATGTAGTCGCCAAGTATGGGCGCGAGGTGATTGACCGGGTACGGGTCGACGAAGCCAACCGTCTGCGCCATGACAAACCCGCGCGCAGGGTGATCAAGCAAGCACGCTGGCTACTGCTGCGTAATCCGGAAAATCTCAAGCGAAAAGATCAACAGGTGCACCTGAGGGATCTGCTGTCGGCTAACCAATCGCTGATGACGGTTTATCTGATGAAAGCAGAGTTAAAAGCGCTGTGGTCGCCCACCACCGCCTGGGGTTGGCGATCAGCCTGGAAGCAGTGGCTGCGTCTGGCTGATGAAAGCGCGATACCGGCACTGAAGCAGTTTGCTAAACGCCTGAAGGGATACTGGCGCGGCATCTTGAGCAGGGTGCGATGGCCGATGCATACGGGCCAGCTGGAAGGCATCAACAACCGGATCAAGGTGATCAAGCGGATGGCTTACGGTTACCGGGACAGCGAATTCTTTTTCATGAAGATCAAGAATGACTTTCCCGGCAATCCGTGAAGAACCTTTTTTTTGCCTGTGGTTTAATCCTGCGCGCAGAAAACGTGTTATGTCGGGAGCGGACTAATACAAGACCCGCAAGGGGAATACGTCCGGTCCGCTACGTGGGATTTCTTAGCTCCCGACACCCAGCCCTAAGAAAGCTGTAATCACGTAGAGGTAATGGAAATGCCCGTCAAATCCGATAGTTACAGGCTTTTCGCACATGCGTCTCGCCTGTGCCATGCTCAAAGGACCACGGAGGCCAGCCATGACTGACCTTCAAAAACCCTCTCTCTTCATCCGCCACAACCGCCCTCTCCACACCCTCTGGCTCGAATCCCAAGCCTGGTTCTGCGCCCACGAACTCGGCAGGCTGAGCGGTCACTTCTTCGACGAACACTGCATGCGCAAGCTCGACCCGGACCAGTACCGCACTGTGCCGCTAGTGCGCTATGGCAAATACCAGGAGACCACCATGGTCAGTGAGTCCGGGGCCTATACCTTGTTGGCGCATCACCATGTGCCAGAGAACCGCCATTTGCGCTGGTGGCTGACGCATGAGGTGGTGGCGGTGCTGCGTGATGCTCAGGCTGACGGGGCAGGCGATGCGCCCCGGCTGGGGCAGATGTGCTGGCCTGGTGGGCGGAGTGCGACGTTGCTTTATTGGCAGAGTGAGCCTTGGGTGAGGATGCGGGATATGCCGGTGGTGCTGGCTGGGGAAGTTGAGCTGCCGGGGCCGGTGGAGAAGCGCAAATTGAGTTGGCGCGAGTGTGCGCAGCGGGCGCTGCGGATGCATGGGGTTTAGCGGGCGATTTTTGTCTGTTCTGACCCTTTCGCGGGTGAACCCGCTCCCACACCGAACTCGGATGCCTGGACTGATTCCGTTAGCCTAAACAGCGTTTGCGTGCTCTGCTAATACGCGGTTCCGGCTATTGCAGAACCAGTGGGAGCGGGATCAGTCTACTGCCAGTCAGTGAGCCAATCGGGGCCGTTTTGCGGCCCTTTTTGGGCAAGCTATGCTGCTTTTGTAGGATTTTGATTCAACACTGCCCGCAAAAACCACACTCGCGGCCTTCTGGTTATCTGCCAGGGCTATTACACTGATGAGCAATCAATCTACGCGTGTGATCGAACCAGGAAAAGCTATGGCAACCTTGCGCGAAAACCAGCTTAGCGACGAGGCTATCGAGAATCTGGAGAACCAGATCCCAGAGATGGCTGCAGCTGCTACACGCCTTGCGTATTTCCGGGCTGTTGCAGCGGGGCATACGGTTGTCACTGTCGACAACAACCACATCATCGCAACCCACGCTGATGGCCATGTTGAAGTGCTTGCAGAAACCAAACCGAGCCTGAAGGTGAAGACCGGACAGCGCTTCACCGTGCGCAAGCTCAGTGGGCGCGCCTAAGCTTCGCGTTTTTGCCGGCCCTAATGGGTCTGGCAAAAGCACCATCAAGGACCAGATTCCAGCTCGGCTGGTCAACCTTTACGTCAATGCTGATGAACTTGAAAAGTCTGCCAAAACGACAGGGTTCATCGACCTGAGTGATTATGGTCTTGAGCTCACCGAGCAGGCATTACGGACCTATCTCACCCAGCATCCATTGATCATAAGGGCAGGACTGCAGGAGAGCGCAGGCCGGCTAACACTCGTAGGCCAAAAATCGAATTCCGAGGCGTGGATGTAAATTCCTACCACGCTGCAGTCATTGCAGACCTCATCCGCCATCAATTGCTCGAACGCAGAATCAGCTTCACGTTCGAGACAGTGATGTCCTCTTCGGAGAAGGTTCGATTCATGGAAACGGCTCAGCAGATGGGCTACCGGACCTACCTGTATTTCGTAGCCACCGATTCACCGCAGATCAATATTCTTCGGGTAGCAAACCGGGTCGATGATGGCGGGCATGACGTCCCGAGAGACAAAATTACCCAGCGCTATGCTCGAACACTCTCACTGCTTCCAGAGGCCATTTCCGCAGCAAATCGGGCTTATATTTTCGATAACTCCGGAGATGAGTCTGTCTTTCTTGCAGAGATTACTGATGGCGCCACGCTGGAGTTTCATCAGGACGACATGCCAGATTGGTTCATCAACGCCTACCTGAGCCGGGTTTGGGAATCTTGATGAACTGGCTGAAGGCAAGAGGAGTGCGACGGCACAGCTTCTGCTTTCTTGCATGAACTGCTGGAGCTAGGGAGCGCTCGATCTCATCCGGTCAGTCGCTCCGCAAAAAAGAGGCCCCGCCCACGCCGACAAGAGGGGTACGGCACAACGAGGTGCCGGGACTGGACATGCCAGTCTACGTGGTCGAGGGCGAGGCCAGATCTGAAAATAGCGCAGGGTTGCGGCCGGTCCACAGGCGATTGGATTGAATTTGTAAACCATGTCCTCTCCACACCCTCTGGCTCGAATCCCAAGCCTGGTTCTGCGCCCACGAACTCGGCCGGCTGAGCGGTCATTTCTTCGACGAACACTGCATGCGCAAGCTCGACCCGGATCAGTACCGCACGGTGTAACTGCTGCGCTATGGCAAGTACCAGGAGACCACCATGGTCAGCGAGTCCGGGGCCTATACCTTGTTAGCTCATCATCATGTGCCGGAGAACCGCCATTTGCGCCGGTGGCTGACACATGAAGTGGTAGCGGTACTGCGTGATATTCAGGCAGATGGGGCGGACGATGCGCCGAGGCTGGGGCGGATGTGCTGGCCTGGTGGACGCAGCGCTACGTTGTTGTATTGGCAGAGTGAGCCTTGGGTGAAGATGCGGGATATGCCGGTGGTGCTGGCTGGGGAAGTGGAGCTGCAGGGGCCGGTGGAGAAGCGCAAGTTGAGTTGGCGGGAGTGTGCGCAGCGGGCGCTGCGGATGCATGGGGTTTAGCGGGCATTGTGTTGCCTGTGCTGGCCTCTTCGCGGGTTCAAACCCGCTCCTACAGAGATCGCAGTTTGCCGGCGTTACCTAGCAAGCTGGTCTGCCTGACTTGGCAATGAGCCCTCTGGGCTGATGGGGGACCTGTGTGGGTTCATCGAGGCGTTGAACCGTCGCGAACACCGGCGAAGCCGGTGCCATTCACCGAGTCGGATTCTTCGCGGGCACGCCCGCTCCCACCGAAGCACAGCTCTAGCTTTGAGGCGGTGTTTTACCTTGAGATTTTGGCCTGGGGCTGCCAAACCCTATAGGCCCACTCAAGTCGCTCAGCAGCCTTTTTGTGAGCTTGGTCCCGCTCACGACGATCGACAGCGACGACAAGAACCACGATCTCTTGGTCAATGACCTGATAGACCAGCCTGTACCCACTGCTGCGAAGCTTTATTTTGTAGCAATCTGGCAGCGAGTGAAGGCGGTTTGCCTCGATTCGAGATTTCAGCAGGACCTCTGCCAGTTTCTTCTTGAACTGCTGACGCACGGTATCGCCCAGCTTCTTCCACTCCTTCAATGCGCGGGCATCGAAGTCGAGGCTATAGGTCATCCAGCTGGACCCTCACGCGCTGCGGAGAACCAAGACGCTCTTGTACGGTCGCAATGAGGTCTTCATCTTCCTCGGTCATAAGGACTGGCCTGAAGGGTAGCTTGCCCCGCTCAGCGACATATTGCAGAGCCTGCCGCATGAGCTCGGAGGGGGTTACACCGAGGCGCTCGAGCTCTTTGTAGGCGCGGGCTTTGAGATCATCGTCGACGCGGATGTTGATGGAAGCCATGGCTTGGCCCTCATGTAAAGACGACTGTCATTACAGCGCACTGATCTTGGTGATTCTGCAATGATGGATTGTTTGCCGGGGCCGCTGTGCGGCCCTTTCGCGGCACAAGGCCACCCAGGGAATCGCGTAGCACGGGAGATTTGCCAAGATAACTGGCGGCCGTGGCGCCAGGGAGCGCTCGATCTTAGCCGGGAAGCGTTGCGGAAAAGGAAGAGGCCTCGCCCACGCCGACAGGAGGGGTACGGCACCAACGAGGATGCCGGGACTGGACATGCCAGTCTGAGTGGTCGAGGGCGAGGCCAGATCTGAAGATAGCGCATGCTCGCGGATGGGACCACTGCTGATTCGATTTGATTTGTAAACCATGTCCCCGGTTTGAGGTGCGAGGCAGGCAATGGGGGCATGCCCGCACAGAGGATCGCGTACGGCGCGAGAGCCCCAGTCGTAGTATGTCTGTACAGAGTCCACGGTAGAGCTTCTGCAGCCCGGATTTCGCGTCCTTGGATCCTTATTACTCAGCTATCAGCCGTTGACAGCCCACCTTCCCCTTGCTAATAATCGCCCATAGTTGTACGACAACACATAACAAAAACAACAATCCGTGGACGAACCCATGTCGACACCCATCCCGCTGCACCCGCACCTGTTGCACACCCCTCTTCCCCCGGCCAGCTCGCGTACACCAGCCAGTACGTAGCGCCCGGTTACCGCGCATTCACCCCTGGCCCTGACCGGCCCGTTATCTACCCGCCCCTGCCGCAGGCCGCTTGCGCGTGCCCGGTGGACGGGCTGCCACACCCTTAGGGAGCACAACAATAATGAAAATCTGCCACACCCTGCCCTTCGCCCTGCTTGGCGCCGGGGTTATCGCCGGCCTGCCGGGCACCAGCCTGGCTGCGGGATTTGTCGAAGACAGCAAGGCCACCCTCGGGTTGCGCAACTTCTACATCAACCGCAACTTCACCAACCCCAGCAACCCGCAAAGCAAGGCCGAGGAGTGGACGCAAAGCTTCATCCTCGACGCCCGCTCGGGGTTCACAGAAGGGCCAATCGGCTTCGGCGTGGATGTGCTGGGGATGTGGTCGGTCAAGCTCGACGGTGGTGGCGGCACTTATGGTACGGCGTTGCTGCCTCGCCATGACGATGGCCGGCCAGCCGACGATTACGGGCGCCTGGCAGTGGCGGGCAAGGCGCGTATTTCCAAGACCGAACTGAAGATCGGTGAATGGATGCCGGTGCTGCCGATTCTGCGTTCGGACGACGGGCGTTCGTTGCCGCAAACATTTCGTGGCGGGCAGGTGACCTCCAACGAAATCGCAGGGCTGACCCTGTACGGCGGCCAGTTCCGCGGCAACAGCCCGCGTAACGACGCGAGCATGGAAGACATGAGCTACGGCGGCGGCGTGTCGGACCGTTTCAACTTCGTCGGCGGCGAGTACAAGTTCAACCAGGACCGCACGCTGGTGGGGCTGTGGAATGCGGTGCTGAAGGACGTGTACCAGCAGCAATACCTGCAACTGAGCCACAGCCAGCCGGTGGGTGACTGGACCCTGGGTGCGAACCTCGGCTACTTCCATGGCGATGACGACGGCTCCAGGCGCGCTGGTGAACTGGATAACAAGACCTACTCGGGGATGTTCTCGGCCAAGTACGGCGGCAGCACCTTCTGGGTGGGGCTGCAGAAAGTCGATGGTGATACCTGGATGCGGGTGAACGGCACCAGTGGCGGGACCTTGGCCAACGACAGTTACAACTCCAGCTTCGACAATGCCAACGAGCGTTCGTGGCAGGTGCGCCATGACTTCAACTTCGTCACCGTCGGGGTACCGGGGCTGACCCTGATGAACCGCTACATCAGCGGGCACGATGTGCACAGCGGGGGCGTGACCGATGGCAAGGAGTGGGTGCGTGAAACGGAGCTTGCGTATGTGATCCAGAGCGGGGCGTTCAAGGATTTGAGCGTGAAATGGCGTAACTCGTCGATTCGCCGGGATTACAGCAATAACGAGTTTGATGAGAACCGGTTGATCTTCAACTATCCGCTGTCGTTGCTCTGATCAAGAAATGCGGGTTTACCCGGGAATACGGTGGCGGCGGCGACGGTGAATGGCGGGTGGGGATTGGCCAGCAGGGCCGGCCCTTTCGCGGGTAAACCCGCTCCTACAGCGGCCTCAGTCCAACCTCCGATGTGTGTCCACCATTGATCAGGTGTAGGAGCGGGTTTACCCGCGAATACGGTGGTGGCTGCGACGGTGAATGGCGGGTGGGGATTGGCCAGCAGGGCCGGCCCTTTCGCGGGTAAACCCGCTCCTACGGCGGCCCGTGCCCAACCACCGATGTGTGTAGGAGCGGGTTTACCCGCGAATGCGGTGGCGGCGGAGACGGTGAACGGCGGGTGGAGATTGGCCAGCAGGGGCCGGCCTCTTCGCGGGTAAACCCGCTCCTACGGGCGACCGCGCAGGCCTTTCGCATTTTTTACCCGCAAAAAGGCCGGCAAAAGCCGCCCAAGCCTCATTGACAACACACAGAACCACCGCCAATAATCACCCAAGTCATACGACAACCTACAACAACTAACAACAAGAGCCGGCCATGACCACTACCCCCTTCAATCGCCTGCTGCTCACCGGAGCCGCAGGCGGCCTGGGCAAGGTCCTTCGCGAACGCCTGCAAGGCTACGCCGAGGTCCTGCGCCTGTCTGACATCAGCCCCATGGCCCCGGCCGCGGGCCCGCATGAAGAAGTCATTACCTGTGACCTGGCCGACAAGGCTGCGGTGCATGCCCTGGTCGAGGGCGTAGACGCCATCATCCACTTTGGCGGGGTTTCTACCGAACACGCCTTCGAAGAGATTCTCGGCCCCAATATCTGCGGCGTGTTCCACGTGTACGAGGCGGCGCGCAAGCACGGGGTCAAGCGCATCATCTTCGCCAGCTCCAACCACACCATCGGTTTCTATCGCCAGGATGAGCGCATCGACGCTCACGCGCCGCGCCGTCCCGACAGCTATTACGGGCTGTCCAAGTGCTACGGCGAAGATGTGGCCAGCTTCTACTTTGACCGCTACGGCATCGAGACCGTCAGCATTCGCATCGGCTCTTCGTTCCCGCAGCCACAAAACCCGCGCATGCTCTGCACCTGGCTGAGCTATGACGACTTGGTGCAACTGATCGAACGTGGGCTATCGACGCCCGACGTTGGCCATACCATCGTCTACGGCGCCTCCGACAATCGCACCGTGTGGTGGGACAACCGCCATGCCGCGCACCTGGGCTATGTGCCCAAGGACAGCTCGGAAGCCTTCCGCGCAGCCGTGGAGGCCCAACCGGCACCCGCCGCCGATGACCCGAGCATGGTCTACCAGGGCGGCGCTTTCGCCGTGGCCGGCCCGTTCAACTGACCCCACGCCAGGAGGCACGGCCATGAACTGCGAACTGATCGTCGACGTCCGTAACGGTACCGGCGAAAGCCCTGTGTGGCACCCCGGTGAACAGGCCCTGTACTGGGTAGACATTCCCGCTCGCCAATTGCATCGCTGGCAAGCGGCCGATGGCAAACACCAGTTCTGGCAAGGCGACGAGATGCTGGCCTGCATCGCCCGCAGCGGTCAGGGCTGGGTTGCGGGTATGGAAAGCGGCATCTTCCAGCTCCAGGCGAAGGCGGACGGCAGCCTGGACAGCCGGCTGCTCAGCAACGTGCAGCACGCCCAGACCGGCATGCGTTTCAACGATGGCCGCTGCGACCGTCAGGGCCGCTTCTGGGCCGGGACCATGCTGCTGGACATGCAGCAAGGTGCCCACGTGGGCGCGCTGTACCGGCATGACGGCGAAGGCCACCTGCACCTGCAGCAGGACGGCATGATCGTGCCCAATGGCCTGGCGTTCAGCCCCGACGGCAAGCGCATGTACCTGTCCGACTCGCACCCCAACGTGCAGAAGGTGTGGGCCTTCGACTACGACACCGACAGCGGCACGCCGCACAACAAGCGGCTGTTCGTCGACATGCGCGGCTACCCAGGGCGCCCCGACGGCGCCGCGATCGACCAGGATGGCTGCTACTGGATCTGCGGCAACGACGCCGGGCAGGTTCACCGCTTCACTCCTGACGGGCGCCTCGACCGCTCGCTCAGCGTGCCGGTGAAAAAGCCGGCCATGTGCGCCTTTGGTGGCGCCAACCTCGACACCCTGTACGTCACCTCGATTCGCCCCGCGGGCATCGACCTCGGCGACCAGCCACTGGCTGGCGGGGTATTTGCCCTCAACCCTGGCACCAAGGGCCTGGAGGAACCTGCCTACCGGGGCTGAGCCCCACTGCCACACCCACACTTGCACGCCCGAAACCGGATAATAAAAACCACGGAGTTTCACCATGACGTTCAAACGCAAGCTGCTTCTTGCCGTACTCCCGTTCGCCTTCAGCGTGGCCATGCCCGCCTCGGCACTGGACATCAAGTTCGCCGAGATTCACCCGGCCGGGTACCCGACCGTAGTCGCCGAACAGAACATGGGTAAAAAGCTGGAAGACGCCAGCAATGGCGAAATCACCTTCAAGATGTTCGCCGGCGGCGTTCTGGGTTCTGAGAAGGAAGTGATCGAACAGGCACAGATCGGTGCCGTGCAGATGACCCGTGTCAGCTTGGGGATCGTCGGCCCGGTGGTGCCGGATGTGAACGTATTCAACATGCCGTTCGTGTTCCGCGACCATGATCACATGCGCAAGATTATCGACGGCGAGATCGGCCAGGAAATCCTCGACAAGATCACCAATTCCGATTTCAACCTGGTGGCCCTGGCCTGGATGGATGGCGGCTCGCGCAGCATCTACACGAAAAAGCCGGTGCGCAGCCTGGAAGACCTCAAAGGCATGAAGATTCGCGTACAGGGCAACCCGCTGTTCATCGACATGATGAACGCCATGGGCGGCAACGGCATCGCCATGGACACCGGAGAAATCTTCAGCGCCCTGCAGACTGGCGTGATCGATGGCGCCGAGAACAACCCGCCCACGCTGCTTGAGCACAACCACTTCCAGAGCGCCAAGTACTACACACTCACGGGTCACCTGATCCTCCCGGAGCCGGTAGTGATGTCCAAGACCACCTGGAACAAGCTCAGTCCCGAGCAGCAGGCGTTGGTGAAGAAGGTTGCGCGTGAAGCACAGATGGAAGAGCGCGCGCTGTGGGACGCCAAGTCCGCCGCCAGCGAAGAGAAGCTCAAGGCCGCCGGTGTCGAGTTCATTACCGTCGACAAGAAGCCGTTCTACGACGCCACCGCTTCGGTACGCGAAAAATACGGCGCGCAGTACGCCGACTTGATGAAGCGTATCGACGCTGTCCAGTAACCGCGCCCCTTTCTGAACGACCTCGGCAGCGCGGCGCCCGTCGCACTGCCGCTTTGGTGATGCCCATGAAAAACCTGTTCCTGCGTGTGAATGACACGCTGTACTGCACCTGCACCTGGGTTGCCGGCCTGTCGATCCTGACCATGTCGCTGATCATTCCGTGGGGCATTTTCGCCCGCTACGTGCTCGGCACCGGCGCCAGCTGGCCGGAGCCGGTGGCGATCCTGCTGATGGTGGTGTTCACCTTCGTCGGTGCCGCCGCAAGCTACCGGGCCGGGGCACACATGGCGGTGACGATGATCACCGACCGCCTGCCACCGCTGCAGCGCAGCCTGGCCGCGCTACTGGTGCAAGTACTGATGATTCTGGTGTGCGTGTTCATGACCTACTACGGCACGAAGCTGTGCATCACCACCTGGAACCAGTTTCTGGCGTCACTGCCGGGTGTGCGGGTGGGCATGACCTATGCGCCGATCCCGATCGGTGGCGTGCTGACCCTGGTCTTTGTGCTGGAAAGGCTCCTGCTGGGCGATCAGAGCCACCGCAATGTCATGCGCTTCGACCACCTGGAAGAAAACGAAGGAGCGGCATAAATGGATGCGTTCATTCTGTTGGGCAGCTTCATTGCGCTTATTCTGCTGGGCATGCCAGTGGCCTACGCCCTGGGGCTGTCGGCGTTGATTGGCGCCTGGTGGATCGACATCCCGCTGCAGGCGATGATGATCCAGGTGGCCAGTGGGGTTAACAAATTCTCGCTGCTGGCGATTCCGTTCTTCGTGCTGGCCGGCGCGATCATGGCCGAAGGCGGTATGTCGCGGCGGCTGGTGGCGTTTGCCGGGGTACTGGTGGGCTTCGTGCGTGGCGGGCTGTCGCTGGTCAACATCATGGCCTCGACCTTCTTCGGCGCGATTTCCGGCTCGTCGGTGGCGGACACCGCATCGGTGGGCTCGGTGCTTATCCCGGAAATGGAGCGCAAGGGCTACCCGCGCGAGTTCTCCACCGCCGTCACCGTCAGCGGCTCGGTACAGGCGCTGCTGACGCCGCCCAGCCACAACTCGGTGCTGTACTCGTTGGCGGCGGGCGGTACGGTTTCCATTGGCTCGCTGTTCATCGCAGGTGTGATGCCCGGGTTGCTGCTGAGCGCCGTGATGATGGGCCTGTGCCTGATCTTTGCCAGGAAGCGCAACTACCCCAAGGGTGAGCTGATTCCGATGCGCCAGGCGCTGAAGATTGCCGGTGAAGCGCTGTGGGGCCTGATGGCCATGGTAATCATTCTGGGCGGTATTCTGTCGGGCATGTTCACCGCGACCGAATCGGCAGCAGTGGCGGTGGTGTGGTCGTTCTTCGTGACCATGTTCATCTACCGCGACTACAAATGGCGCGACCTGCCAAAGCTGATGCACCGCACGGTACGGACCATCTCGATCGTGATGATCCTCATCGGCTTTGCTGCCAGTTTTGGTTACGTGATGACGCTGATGCAGATTCCGTCGAAGATCACCACGGCGTTCCTGACCCTCTCGGACAACCGCTATGTGGTGCTGATGTGCATCAACTTCATGCTGTTGCTGCTGGGCACGGTGATGGACATGGCGCCGCTGATCCTGATCCTTACGCCGATCCTGTTGCCGGTCATCACCGGTATCGGCGTGGACCCGGTGCACTTTGGCATGATCATGCTGGTGAACCTGGGGATCGGGCTGATCACACCACCGGTGGGCGCCGTGCTGTTCGTCGGCTCGGCCATCGGCAAGGTGAGCATCGAGTCGACGGTGAAGGCGATGCTGCCGTTCTACCTGGCGCTGTTCATGGTCCTGATGGCGGTAACCTACATTCCGGCCATCTCGCTGTGGCTGCCCAGTGTGGTGTTGTAAATAAAATCGGGGCTGCGAGGGGCTGCCAGGCAGCCCCCTTGACCCTACCTGCAAACGGATCCTGCACATGGCTGTCCCCTCCTCGGCTGCACCTCTATTCCCACGCAAACTGGCAATCGCCTTGCTGGCCCTGCTGGCCTGTTCGTTCGCCGGCAATCACATCGCCGCTCGCATCGCATTCGACGACGGCACCGGCGTGCTGCTGGCCATTCTCTGCCGCTCAGGTATCACCTTGCTGGTGCTTGCCTGCCTGCTGCTGTGGCAACGCCAGGCCCTAGGCCTGCCCGCCGGTACCCGGCACTGGCAACTGTTGCTTGGCCTGCTGATCGCCACCCAGAGCCTGTGCCTGTACTCGGCGGTAGCACGCATTCCGGTAGCCCTGGCGCTGCTGGTGGGCAACACGTTCCCGATGCTGCTGGCGCTGCTCACCTGGGCACTGGGCGGTGCACGCCCCACGGGCCGCACCGTGCTGTTCATGGGCCTGATCCTGTGCGGCCTGGTGCTGGCGCTGGATGTGCCGGCACGCCTGGCCGACAGCGCTGCGGCCAACCCGCACTGGGCAATAGGGGTGAGCCTGGCTTTCGGCGCGGCCTGTGCCTTTGCCTGTGCCTTGTGGATCACCGACCACAAACTGGCTGCCGTGCGCGGCCCTGTACGCAGCCTGCTGACCTTGCTGATCGTTTTCTCCAGCATGCTGGTTGCAGGCGCAAGCGGCGTGATGCCATCCGGTTTGTCACTGCCGGGCAGCAGCAGTGGCTGGGCGGCCCTGGCCAGCCTGGTGATGCTGTATGGCCTGGCCTTCAGCTTGCTGTTCGTCTGTGTCCCTCGCCTGAACATGGCGCAGAACGCACCCGTAATGAACGTTGAACCCATCGCCACGTTGTTGCTGGGTTGGGCCTTGCTCGACCAGCACCTGAGCCCTGTGCAACTGGTCGGCGCTGCGGTGGTGGTGTGTGGCATCGTGCTGCTCACCTACCGCCGGGCCAATTGATTGATCTTCCATAAAGGAGCCTTGCATGGCTGTGACCGAACTGCACCTGCAAGACCGCCTGACACGCCTGAGCCTGGCCCCGGAAATCGGCGCCAGCCTGGTCAACTGGCAGGTAAAGGCGACCGGGCAGGCGCTGCTGCGCCATACCGACGCGGCCGCGCTGGCCAGTGGTACGCCACGACGCCTGGCCTGCTACCCGCTGGCGCCGTGGTCCAACCGTATTGCCGAGGGTGGGTTTGCGCGCCCCGAAGGGTGGCAGGCGCTGCTACCGAATACCGGGCATGACCCTTACCCGATTCATGGCAGCGCCTGGCAGCAGGCCTGGCAGGTAGAACACCACAGTGAACAGCATGCTCGGTTGACGCTGGACAGTACCGTGCCGTTCGCCTACCAGGCCACGCTGGATGTGCACCTGCATGAAGGTTGCCTCAACCTGGACCTGCATCTGATGCACCTGGATGAGCCAGCTACCTGGTGCGGGCTGGGGCTGCACCCCTACTTTCCGCGGTATCCCGATACCAAGTTGTACGCAGCCGCACGCAAAGTATGGCTGGCAGAGGATGGGCGGTTGCCATCGTACCAGGCCGAGGTGCCCGAACAATGGCGCTTCAATGCCATGGGGCGTTTACCCGAGACGGTGGTTGATCACGCCTTCAGTGGCTGGCCAGGGGAGTGTGTGATCGAACAGCCCAGCGCGGGTTATCGACTGGCGTGCAGTGCCAGCGGGGCTGAGCACTTCTTGCTGTTTTGCCCGCAAGGGCAAGGCTTTTTCTGCTTTGAGCCGGTTAGCCACCCCATCAATGCGCACCACCTGCCAGGGCGACCAGGATTGCGGTTGCTGCACCAGGGGGAGGCAATGAACCTGGGGTTCAGGATGCAGTATCGGGCGTTGTGAGCAGGTTGCCTGAAAAAGGGCCGCCACGATAGCGAACATTGTCTGGCATCCTTTTCGACCCGCTGTACGACGTTAATCCAGCTGCTGATCGCGCAATCCTTGCGCCAGCATGTCGATAAAGGCCCTGACCTTGGCCGACCCGTACTTGCTTTCGCGGTGCAGCACATGAATGGGCCAGGGCGCCTCTTCGTACTCGGCCAGCAGCACCTGCAACTGCCCGCTGGCCAGTTCGTCTGCCACCTGGTACGACAGCAGCCGGGCAATCCCCAGCCCGCCGCTGGCAGCTGCGATTGCCCCGTCATTGCTGGTTACCGTCAGCCGTGGCTTCATGCGCACCAAGGTCGGCTCGTCGGTCACTCCGAAGCGCCAACCCGCCCGCGGCGACAGGTTGGTGGTGCCGATTATCGCATGCCCGGCCAGGTCCGACGGGTGCTTCGGCACACCATGGCGCGCCAGGTAGTCGGGCGAGGCACACAACATGCGCCGCACCCTGCCCACCCGCAACGCCTTCAACCCGGAGTCGGGCAACGGCCCGATGCGCACGGCCACGTCCATGCCCTCCTCGACCATGTTCACCACGCGGTCGAGAAAAAACGCGGAAACGTCGACTTCCGGGTACTGCTGCAGGTAACGGACGATGCACGGCATGACGAACTTCTTGCCGAACAAAATCGGCGCGGTCACCGCCAGGTCGCCCCTGGGCGTCGCGTTGATGCCGGCAGCGGCTTCATTGGCCTCGTGGATACTGGCGAGGATGTGCCGGGTGTCTTCCAGATAGCGGCCGCCGGCCTCGGTCAGACGCACGCTGCGGGTTGTACGCAGCAACAGTTTGACCCCGAGCTGCTCTTCCAGGGCGCTGACGGCGCGGGTGACGGCGGCCGCAGAAATGTCCAGACGGCGGGCAGCCGCGGCGAAGCTTTCCAGCTCGCCGACGGCGACGAATACCTTCATCAGGTGGATCTGGTCCATGCAGGCTCCTGAGGGTAATGGGGCGTGCGGATTATCGTTCATCTGGATGCGTGGTGTTAGCTGTGCCGGCCTCTTCGCGGGCAAGCCCGCACCTGCGACTGGCTTGAATCAGACATCCAGCACCAACGCCTGCATACCCTCCTCCCCCTTCGCTGGCACAGCACAACAGATCAGCACCGACCCTGCCTCCGGCAACTCTGCCGGCGGATTCGGATAATGCACCTGGCCGCTCACCAGCCGGGTCTTGCAGGTACCACACGAACCACCCCGGCAACTGAACTCCGGTGCCAGCCCACGCGCCTCGGCCAGTTCCAGCAAGGTGCCGCTACCGGGCACCCAGCGAGCCTCCTTGGCCGACGCAGCAAAATACACCGGCACCGGTTCGTCGGCGGCAGGCGGCTGTTGCAAGATTGGCTGATCTGCGTCGGTGTGCCGCCGCAGCGTCGACGGGCAAAACGCTTCGGCGTGAATCCGCGCATCCGGCACATGCACCCCACGCAGCCCTTCGTAAAGCTGCTGGGTGAAGCTGCCCGGCCCACACAGGTAGAAATCGTAGTCGTCCAACGCCAGCGTGGCCTTGACCTGTTCGATACCCAACCGGCCGGCAAACTCGTAATCACGACCGACCTGCGCGTGCCCTTCAGGCTGGCTCAGGGCGCGGTGAACCTGCAGTAGATCGCCAGCCTGTTGCCGCAAGGCCGCCAGTTCCTGCTGGAACGGCAAGTCGGCCAGGCTGCGTGCGCCATGGAACAGATGAATGCGCCGGGCCTGCCCTGTCCTCAACTGCTGGCGCAGCATGGCCAGCAACGGCGTGATGCCCACGCCCGCGCCGATCAGCACCAACGGGCGCGTGCTTTGCTGGTCAAGCGTGAAGCTGCCCATCGGCGGCCGCACATTCAACACCTCGCCGGCCACAACGTGCTCATGCAAATACCGCGAAGCCGGGCCCTGGGCTTTGACGCTGATGCGCAAGAATCCATCGTCGGGGGCACTTGAAAGGCTGTAGGTGCGGATCAGCGCCGGCTCGCCATCACGCGTCACCTGCACAGGCAGATGCTGGCCAGGGGCAAAGGCCACACGGCAGCCTGCCGGTGGTTCGAGATAGAACGAGCGGATGTCGCGGCTTTCCTGCTCCACCCGCAGCACCCGCCAGGCCAGCCATTGGCGCTGTTGTTGCCGCTGCTCCAGGCGCGCATCGGCCTCGGCCCAGGTACTGGTCATCAGACTGGTCGGCGCGTACTCCTTGAAAGCCCAGCGCAGGGCAACGGCTGCCGGACGCCACACCACCTGCTCGACCTGCAGTGTCCATAACCGCTCAGCGCCTTCAAAGGCCTGGATGGCCGGGCTGTCCAGCAGCACCTCGGCACGCCCGTACAGTTGCAACACATTGCCATTTTTGAAGTCGATGAACAGCAAGCCGGCCCGCGGGTTGACCACCAGGTTGCCCAAGGTGTTGAAATGCAGATTGCCTGCATAGTCGGGAATCGTGAGCCGATTGCCTTCGACCTTGATGAACCCTGGCCGGCCACCACGGTGGGAGACATCCACCGAGCGCTGGCCGTCAGCATGCTCGACATAGCTGGCGACGAAGAAGGTATCGGCCGCCTGGATCATGCTGACGGTTGAGGTATCCAGTGTTGTCGCATCGATGCGCCCGAGGGCGGGTTCGGTGACGCGGGTGTAGTCACGCAACTGGATGTACTGCGGGCAGTTGCCAAACGCCTGCTCTACGGCCACTTGCAGTTGCCCTTGGGCAGCGTGGCGGATCTGCCCGTTGATGCGATTGCGCCGACGGGTGTGCAGTTCGATCCCCAGCAGGCCGACCGCCTGCCCGGCTGCCAACCCGGGGGTGGCGGGGTCATCTGCTGGCAACGTGGTATGGATCGTCAGCATACGAGGGTCAGGCGAGCTTACGAACCCTTCCGGCCCTTCCAGCAGCGTGGCCCAAGGCCGACCCTGGGCATCCACACTGGCGGCGACCATGAACGGTAACTGGTGATAGAACGTCCGGTGCTGGTCGGGCATGTGGTCACGAATGACCTTTTGCCCGAACGCCTCCATGCGTTCTGCTACACCGACCTTTTCCTGCAGGGTCTTTTCACCCGCATGCCAGGGCGAGGGGCGGTGATCAGGAGATTGTTGCATGGCGGCGTTCCTCGCGATGGCGGGGTTTCAGGCGTGGGTTTGCAGCCCGATCACGGTGCGCGGCATGGGGACGAAACGCGGCAGCGCCTCGATCCGCGCCAGCCAGTTGCGCACATTGGCATAGGGCTCCAGCGACACATTGCCTTCGGGGGCGTGAGCGATGTACGAGTAGTTGGCAATGTCCGCGATGGTGGGTGTGCTACCCGTCAGGAATGGCGTGTTGGCCAACTCGGCATCGATCACCTTGAGCAAGGTGTGGGCGCGGGAAATCACTTCGTCGGTATTGAACGAAGCCCCGAACACCGTGACCAGGCGGGCGGCGGCCGGGCCAAAGGCCAGCGGGCCGGCAGCGACTGATAGCCAGCGTTGCACCCGGGCGGCGGCGGCAGGTTCTTCGGGCAGCCAGGCACCGTTGTCATACTTTTTGGCCAGGTAGACGAGGATGGCGTTGGAGTCGGCAATCACGGTGCCGTTGTCATCGATGACTGGAACCTGGCCGAACGGGTTGAGGGCGAGGAAGTCCGGCTGCTTGTGCGCGCCTTTGGCCAGGTCGACGAACACCAGCTCGGTGGGCAGGTTCAGTAGCGAGAGCATCAACTCGATGCGATGGGCATGGCCAGACTTGGGGAAGTTGTAGAGCTTGATCGGGTTCGACATGGGCTTGGCTCCTGGTCAGCGCCGGGATGGGGCTGATGGAGCACATGCTGCACTGGATCGGCTGGCAGCAGAATCAGTGCGCAGGGGAAACCATAATTTCGCAGGGCGGAATAATGGTTTCCAAACACTTGCGCTGGCGCCTGCAGGTGAGCGCTAGCCAACGATCCGATCAGTGCAGCTTTTTGAAATGTCGGTACAGCCCACGCGCAGCCTCGACCACCTGCGGTACACAGGCCTGGATATCCTCTTCGCTCATCTGGTCCAGCAGCTCGAAATTATCTTCCAGCCCATGTAGCGAAATGGCCTTGAGCAGCAGGTCCTGCTCCGGTGGCAACTCGCCCCAACCGGCAATCTGGGTACCGCGCATGTAGCCGAAACACCACTCCTCCATCACGATCACAGTGCCCTGTTCGCCCTCGCTTTCCTCGAACAGCGGCTCGAACTGGTCGACACCATTGCTGAGTTCTTCTGCCACCTGGCTGGCATAACGCAGCATCAATGCCGTGTAGGCCTCCTCATGCGCGGGCTTCTTGAACTTCGGTACCTTGCCACCCGCCACCGCGGGCAGCCATTGCTCCGGGATGACAGTGATCGGCGAACTGGCCAGCGCGACGAAAAAGCCATTGAGCTCGGCCAGGTTCAGCACCGAGTAGTCATTGCCATAGGTGATCAGCAGGTCTTCGAGGCGGTCGAGTTCTTTTTTGCTGAGTACGGGGAGCATGGGTAAAAATCCTGGGGAGCAAAAGTGTGTGCACCCTAGCACAGCAACGCCGGAAGGGCTGCCCGCGCGAACGACTGCGCGGGCAGATGGTTCAGGGCTGCAACCAGTCCTGCAGCTCATGTTGCCGGTCGGTGCCTATCAGCAGCCACAGCAAGATGCGGCATTTGCGCGGGCAGAGTTGCCCAGCCATGTAGACGCCTTTTTTCTGCAGGTCGATCTCTGCACCAGCAAACCCGTAGGTTGCCCGGGCTGTAGGCCCCCTACCTGTGCGCGTAGCAACCATTACCGGCAAGGTGGGCGCCAGGTGTTCCAGCACTTCGGACCAACTGGCGGAAACATGCCCAGCACCGAAACCGGCGATGACCAACCCCTCATAACCCAAGGTGGCCACAGCCCGCAGCAGCGCCGTGTCTGCGTCCAGGCAGGCTTCCAGCAGGGCAACGCGCTGGTCGGTGCGATACGGTAACGGCAACACTTCCCGTCGCCCGGGCGGATAGCGATACAACACAACACCCTCCACAACGTCGCCCAACGGGCCACATCCGGGCGACTCGAATGCCGCCATCGCCAGGCTGGCCGTCTTGCGAACCCTTGCCGCGCAGTGGACCTGATCATTCATGACCACAAGCACACCTCGCCCACGGCTGTCTTGTGCCAATGCAACCTGAGCCGCAGCCAACAAGTTGGCCGGCCCATCATTGCCCGGCTGACTCGCCGAGCGCATGGCACCGGTCATCACCAATGGCACATCGAATGGCCAGAGCAGATCCAGGAAATAGGCCGTTTCCTCAAGGCTGTCGGTCCCTTGGCTCAATACCAAGGCCTGAGCCCCGCGCTCCACCTCGCCCCGGGCCCATGCCAGC
Source organism: Pseudomonas sp. GD03862 (assembly GCF_029840855.1). Classification (NCBI taxonomy): domain Bacteria; kingdom Pseudomonadati; phylum Pseudomonadota; class Gammaproteobacteria; order Pseudomonadales; family Pseudomonadaceae; genus Pseudomonas; species Pseudomonas sp. GD03862. The sequence continues at coordinate 4,620 of NZ_JAOCDI010000020.1, read as the reverse complement.
ACCTGCAGCAACGTCGCGAAGCCCAGCGATGCACTGGGGAGCAGGCACAATGAAGCAACGTTCAACTGCGCCATCTCGCGCAACTGTGGAACCTGAAGCAATTGCCGCTCACAATCCAGGCTTGGCGTTACACCATCCCCGACAGCACAGGCCTGCATACTGACCGTGCCGCCCAGAGTAGCGATCGACAGCCTGGGCAGGCTCGAATGTTCGCTCATGCTTCTCCCCCCACAAGCAACCCGACTACCGGCACGATGCCAAGCGTGCAGATGGCCATCGACACCACATTGCCGATGTAGCCATGCACATAGGCCGGCAACCGCTGAGTGATCGCCACTGCCAGCGGCGGAGCCACCAGTGCACCCAGCACTGCACTGGCCACCACCACTTGCCAGCTGCCGCCATGTGTCAACACCGCGGCCGGGACGATCGACACAATCGGAATGTAGGTAGGGTACCACCCACGGGCTTTCCACTGTCCACGCCAGAGTAGAACCCCGACCAGGGATGCCAGGGCCTGCCCGGCCACTATCTGCATCACCAGCATAGAACCGTAGGACAGTGCAGCCGGGCTCAACAGGTATGCCAGCAACACACCCAGCAATAGCCCGAGGCTGGCGAGCTCATTACCAAAGAATGGGGCTTCGCTGAAGTCGGCCAGAACGCGCCGCAAAGTCCAGACCACACCGTAGTCAGGCTGATTGACAACCGGCGCCACGACGGTGGGTTCACCGCATTGGCGTACCCATGAAGGAAAGCGCTTGCACAGGATGAAGGCCACCACGCTTGCCACTGCCATGCCACTCACATTGCCCACTACCACTGGTAACTGCAGGGGATAACACAGGTAATTGACCATCAGCAGGCTGGCCGGTGTTACCAGTAGTGCCCCCAGTAGCGCCCCTGTGATCGTCACCCGCCAGCCCGCACCAAAAAGCAAGACCATGGCTGCCGGCAATGACACGAAGGCAACGAACGTTGGTTGCCAGATGCCACTGGCCAAGGTCCATCCCCACAACGCATGGCTGAGCAGCAAGCCCAAAAGCGAGCTGGTAAACACCCATGGCCATAATCCGCTGCCATAACAGATGGCAAAGCCCTGCCAGCGGTACCCTCGCAGCTGCGCCCAGTGCGCCAGGCAAGCCCCCAGCAGCAAGCCCAGCGCGGGCAGTTCGTGCTTGTAGAAAGCCACTTCACTGATATCACCAACAATCCAGCGCAAGCGGCTGAGCGGCTCATCGAGCGTCGCCACCCTCTGTGCATAATCCAGCCATTGGCCATGGCCAAGGCTTGCAGCGAGAAACACCAGCAGGCAGCCGAAAATCAACGCAAGCCAATACTGCTGTCGTGAGAAGAAGAGCGTGTTCATTCGCAACTCCTCAACGTGGCATAGGTGCATGCAAGCGATAGCCAAGGGTGGCATCGTAGAGGTCGGTGCGCCGGTCTCTTGGCAGGTCGTTGAGGCTGTTCCAGATCGGTGCCGAGCGTGCACTGCTCAAATCGACATCGGCATAGATGATCTCCTCGGCTTCTGCACTGCCCACCTCGCCGATCGGCCAGCCATTGGTACCGGCGATCAGCGAGCAGCCCAGGAAGCGCCCGCCCCGCTCGCTGCCGACACGGTTCGCGGCGGCGATATAAACGTTGTTGACATGCGCTGCCGTCATGGTCAGGTACGAGGCCATGCAGCGCCCTGCATCATCGAACAACGGCGGCGGGGTCCATACCCAGTTGTTGAGGCTGCAGATGATGTCGGCACCTTGCGCGGCCATCACCCGTGGTACTTCCGGGAACCAGATGTCCCAGCAGATCAGCAGGCCGATACGGCCGATAGGCGTCTCGAATACCGGGAACCCCAGGTCACCGGGGGTGAACCAGAGCTTTTCCTGGTTCCACAGGTGCGCTTTGCGGTAATGCCCAAGCAGGCCTTCGGGGCCAAACAGGACAGCACTGTCGTAGAGCTTCAGCCCGTCGCGTTCAGCAAACCCCGCAGCCAGGTATACCTGGTATTGCCTGGCGAAGTCCGCCCAGGTTTTCAGGCAAGGGCCGTCCTGCAGCACCTGCGCATGGGAATAGGCTTCGGCACGGGAGTTGAAGGTGTAGCCCGTGTTGGCCAGTTCAGGCAGTACGATCAGGTTCGCACCTTCGCGTGCTGCGCGCCGGGCCAATGCCAGGCCTCTGCTCACGTTACTCTCACAGTGCTCAAGACCGACCTGAGGGTCGTACTGGATGACAGCGATACGTACGGGGCTGACGGGGGAACAGGATTCAGACATGGCGGCTTCCTTTTTGTGGTTGTTTTGGAAGGACGCCAGTAAAGCGATGTTGGGTCAGGGAGCGACAGTCAGGAGAGTCCTATGGGACCAGAGGAAAGTCACATAATGGCAGTAGGACTCCCCCTACAAAATGGCCCGTACGCCGTTATTTCCCAACCTGATAGTGGGGGTAGTACTCGAGGGTAAAACCGCCATTGAACTGGGCTGACGTGTTGTTGCAGAGGTTGATGACCGTATCGATTGCCGTGCGCAAACACGGCTCGGTCCATCCAGCGTCAACGGAGAAGGACTCGCCAGCCAGATACAGCCCTGAGCGCGCACTCAGGTCTCGGTTGTATTTCATCAGGTTTACAGCATCAAAGTAGGTACCTGCCCTATACAACTTCGCGCACCCGAGCGCATTTCGGTCTGTGATCCAACGCTGTATGCAAATATTTCGAGTATCGACGTAAGGCGAAATAGCCTCCCCCACATTGGTGCAGCGTAGAAGGATCCGATCGAGCTCCTTCAGGCATTTGCTCGCCAACTCCACATCAGAGAAGGCTGCCAATTTGGTCGCGTCATCCTCCCAGGTATAACTGAGGAGAATGCAGTCATCTGGATAGCTATCGTTGTACCGATAGGCATAGACATCGTGCACAAAGCTATCGGTAATCAGAATTTGCGGCATCGGCTTGTGGTCGAGGAAACTTTTCTTCAACGGTGCATAGACCTTGCAACTGGTCTCCCAATGGGCATGCTTCCAGGCATCGATAATCGGCTGCGGCAACATCTGGCGGGTGAAGCCGCTGAGGTTGATGTTGGTTTCGATCAGCCATGACGGAGTGGTCATGATCACGCTATCGAAGTCTTCATATTCGGTGCTCTCGTGTAACGGATCACTGCATCGCCAACGGTACCCGACCCGAATACGGCCATCTTCCAGCTTCTGCACCGCACACACGGACGTATCTGTCAGTAGACCATCACTTGTTTTCAGAAGATGTTCATATAGCGAGATCCCACCCATGCCGACGTCCAGGTGCAAAAGGCTTTCGTCGAGGGCCGCAAGTCCGAGGTAGGCTGGCCCTTGAAACGGCAATCCCCTGCTATCAGGGACATTGTTTGCTTCAAGATGCGGCGCAGTGTAAGGCACCCCTCTTGAATCCACACGGCCATGCACCAACTGCAAATGACTGCTGAAACCAAAGATTGCCGTACGTAGCGGGTACAGGCAGCAAACATCATAAAATGCTCCCCAGCTGCCATCGCCAATACCGATTGCATAGAAAATGGCTGACTCGTCACTGCTCATGCCCAAACCGCCAAAGTCCCCGGGGTTTTCAGGGTCCCAGGCAGTAAGGGCGGGCAAATGCACCAGATCCCTGAACGACAGTCGATGATAGCGTTCGACGATTTCCCGCCATATCGACTCCCAGCTTGACGTTCCGTAAACCGCGGCAACATGTTCAGCAAATTGCTGAGCAAAATTGCGCCATTTCTCGTAGACCTGTTGCAAGATTGCCGAAGGAGGTAGGGTTTCGCCTGACGGATTACGCCAAATCAAAAGACCCGGGTCACCTTCCCCTTCTAATTGACCTTCGCGAAGATAAATCCCCGTGGCATTCACCCAAGGTGTACCTGGGTTAGGGAAGTCAGAAATCCGCAGCTCGAACAGCTTTGCGTAATAGGCCATAAGCGAGCGACCCTCTTTAGGCGCCTCTCCAGTCCTATTGAAGAACGGCATGCGCATCGCCCCCATTTCAAAAGGGGTTGCAGGTTGCTTGTGGCTTGCTGAGCTGTTCACGACCGTCAGGTGTCGCCCGCCTACACGCCGGGACTGCTCAATCAAGGTGATACGTTTGAAACCACAGCGCAATAACTCGCGGGCAGCAGTCAGCCCGGTAACTCCGGCACCGACGATGCAAATGCGGTGATCGGGTTGTGTGGCACGTGCGACGCCGCCCTCTTGTTCGAGAAGCCGGCGGTAGTCGAAGCAGAGATCCGGGGGGTTAGGGAAACGCGCGGCCCACGGCTGCGTGGGCAGTAATGGGTCGATGGCCAGATCGGCAGGATGGTTGTGTGTTGAACCAATAGTCATGTTCTCGTGTTCTCCATGAGTAGAGAACCTGAGAATGATCAATTGCGAGAGGCGTAAAGTGGTTGCTATGCACCACCCGACGGCACCTACAGGATCGTGAGATACCTGTGGGTGCCGGCTTACAGCGATAAGGTCGTCAGGGCTTACACCGCCAGGGCGCGCTCACGCAGCTCGCTGTTGAGGATGCGGTCGTTCTCGCTGTAATCGACCGGGCAGTCGATCACGTGCACACCCGGGGTCTTGATGCAGTGCTCCAGCAGCGGA